>DASPUE010000314.1:0-6512 GCA_035623055.1 Gemmatimonadales bacterium | reverse complement strand
CCCCCCTTCAGGTAGAGCTGCTTCCAGAGGTCGACCGTTGCCTGGCCGAAGAAGCCCACCGTGCGGATCTTCGTCTCGAAGTCCTGCGGGGCGTAGAAGGTCGAGGCGTTGCTGAGATTGAACGGCTGGTCGGCGATGAGCCCATTGCCGACCTGGCCCTGCTGACGGAAGCTCCGGGTGTTGACGTTGTTGCCTAGCGTGAACGTGCCCGCAATATCCGGATTGACGGTGTAGCTGGCGGTGGCCACCAGGTTGTGGTCGATCTGAGTGTTGACCAGCGTCTGCTTGATCACCTGGCCGCGGGGATCGGGAGTGTTGGAGCTTGAGGGCGGCTGCCCCTGCACCCGACTGTCCTGGGCATCGTCGAGGCCCAGGGTCTCGTTCACCTTGAGCCAGCCGAGCGGCGTGTAGTCGAAGCTGACGTTTCCCACGGTCCGGCCGACGATGCTCGAGCTCAGGGCGTTTTCGGCGGACCAGAGTGGGTTGTCGTAACCGCGGGTTGAATCCTCGTTCCCGAAGGAGGGATCGGGGAAGCGGAAGGACCGCTGCACCGCGTCCGGCGTGGTGGTAACGTCCTGGATGTTGTTGAACTCCGGCGGAGTCCGCCACGCGCCCCAGGTGATGCCGCTGAAATTGAACCCTTTCTGGACCGCGTACTGCTGGCTGTTGGCGTAGAAAATGTTCCCGCCGATCTTGAGGGTGTTCGAAACCTGATGATCACCCTTGAGCCGAATTGACTTGCGGTTGAACGAATTGTTCGGTCCCGGCAGCTCTCCGTTCTGGTTGAGGATCGATCCGGAGAGATAGAAGGTGGTGCGGTCGTTGCCGCCGGAAATGGTCAGAGTGTTGTCTGTGCCCACTCCCGTCTGGTACAGCTCCCCAGCATGGTCGTAGGTCTTGGTTCCCGGCGCCAGGAGCGGGCCCCAGCTGTTCTCGCTGGCGTAGCAGTCTGGCGTGCTGGTGGCGGGGACGGCGCAGGGGTCCGCCACTCCTCCGTCCCCTTGACCGTAGGAGCGCTGCAGCGCCGGCAGCTTGGTGACGTTGTTCACCTCCATCGAGGTCCGCAGCGAGTATTGCGTCGCGCCGGCGTGGCCCTTCTTGGTGGTTATGAGAATGACGCCTTGGCCGGCACGGGCGCCGTACACCGCGCCGGCCGCCGCGCCCTTCAGGATCTCGATCGACTCGATGTCATCGGGATTGATATCCGCGACGCGGTTCGGCGACGAGACGCCCCCCTGGGGTCCGCCGGTCTGCGGGTCGAGGCTGGCGGTGGTCGCCACCGAGTTGTCCACCGGCACCCCGTCTACCACGAACAGCGGTTCGCCGGTGCCGCCGAGGGTATTCGCTCCCCGGATCCGGATGGAGGCGGACGCGCCAGGGTCACCCGAAGCGGAGGTGACCTCGACGTTCGGCGCCTTGGCCGACAGCGCGTTCACGACGCTCGCTTCGTTGCTTCGCTGAATGAGGGTCGAGTCGACGCTGTTGCGGACATTGCCGATCTTCTCCAGCTCGGAAGTGGTGCCGGCGCCGGTGATGACGATTTCGCCGAGCTGCAGCGGGTTCGGCGCAAGCGCGAAATTCTGCTCGACCTGGGGCTTGTCCAGGTCGATCTGGGCGGAGACCGGCTTGTAGTTGATGGCCCGGGCGAGGATTGCCACCCCCGTACCGCCGGCGCGAGTCGCCGGCACCAGGATGACATAGCTCCCGTCGGGACGGGTATTGGCGCTCAGGCCGAGCGTGGCCATCACCACACTCGCGCCGGCGACCGGGGTCCCGTCGGTGCTGGTCACCTTGCCTTGGACGGTGACCGGTTGCTGCCCGACCGCCGCCGCGGGAACGGCGAGCAGCAGAGCGGCGATGAGCGGCATACCACGCGTTCGGGTCACAAGGACTCCTCAGGGTGAAGGCGGCGCACGAAAACCGTTCACCGGTGGACGCCACAGGCAGGCGCGACGCGAACGGTCAGGCAGGATGCGCGGACTAAGAGGAACAGACGGGGCAGTTCCTTCACCGCTCCGCCCGGTTCCGCGAGAGGGTCAGTGGCTGAGTGAGGCGCTGACCGGTGTGGAATCCCGTGACGGAGGCGGGAAGGGAATGGGCGCGAAGCTACGGGCCGCTGTCAGGACTGTCAAATCCATCCGCGGCTCTCGACACCCTTCGAAACGGCCGGTACGTTAGGGCCGACTGCCATGGACCACTCCGCGCCATTGACCGGCGTCGCGGACCGCTGCCTCTGGTGGAGCGCGCTGCCGCCCCGGGCTGGTGTGGCCGGGGAGCTGCCGCCGCGGGCGGACGTTGCGATCGTCGGGGGCGGGTACACCGGACTCTCCGCCGCTCGCGCCCTCGCCAGATTGGGCACGGACGTGGTGTTGCTGGAACGGGAATGGCTCGGCTGGGGCGCCAGCAGCCGCAACGGCGGGATGGTCCTCCCGGGCTACAAGGCAGACCTGCTTGCCATGGTCCGGCGGCTGGGACAGGAGCAGGCTCGCCAGCTGTTTGCGGACTCGCTCGAGGCAATTGCCTTCGTCGAGACCCTGGTCCGGGACGAGCAGATCGCCTGTGACTGGTCGCGGAGCGGACACGTCACTCTCGCCGCTCGGCCCGCGCACCTCCGGGAGCTGGTGCGGCACCAACGACTGCTGGCGCGCGACTTCGGCCACGCCACCCAGCTCCTGGGACCCGCGGAGCTCCGGAGCGAGCTTGGCTCGGAGCGCTACCACGGCGGGCTGCTCGATGAAACCGCCGGTGCCCTGCAGCCGGCGGCTTATCTCGCGGGGCTGGCGGGGGCGGCACGCCGCGCCGGCGCGCGCCTCGTTGAGGGCATCGAGGTCCGCCGCCTGACAACTGGGCGGAATGGAGTCACCCTCCGCACCACGGCCGGGGATCTCACCGCCCGCGAAGTTCTCATCGCGACGAACGGGTACACAGGGGCACTGACACCATGGCTGGCCCGTCGCTTGGTCCCGGTAGGCAGTTTTCTCGTCGCGACCGTGCCGCTCGGTGTGGAGCTGGCTCTGCGCCTGATTCCACGCGGGCGGATGCTGAGCGATACCAAACGCCTGCTGTACTATTTCCGGCTTTCTCCGGATGGACGCATGGTCTTCGGCGGCCGCGCGGCATTCGTCCCGACGGCGCTCGCACGAAGCCTCGAGCTACTCCGCTCTGGGATGATCGAGGTGTTCCCGGAGCTGGCTTCCGTCCCGATCGAATATGGTTGGGGAGGACGACTCGGCTTCACCCGCGACCTGCTTCCTCACGCGGGCCGACACGGAGGGGTATCGTACGCGGTCGGCTACGGCGGGCACGGGGTCGCGTACGCAAGCTGGCTCGGCGACCGGGTGGGCAAGGCACTCGCGGGGAAGGAACCGTGGCCTGCCATCAGTGACGTTTCGTTTCCAGCTGTTCCCCTCTATGCCGGCCGTCCCTGGTTTCTGCCGATCGTGGGAGCCTGGTCCCGAGTCCTGGATGGCTGGAGCTGAGTACAGATGAGACAGTGTGCATGCGGGCCATTCGGGCCCCGGCCCGGAAATCCCCTGAAAGGAGCGCCGATTAATTGCGTCTGCCAGAAGCCGATGTCTTGAAGCTCACCCGCCGGTACCTCGACCTGATTGCCGGACGGGCGCTCTCCCCCACCGAGAAGGAGGCCTTCATCACCGAGACGGTTGACAGCTACGAGAAGCATGTCAATCGCGGCTTTCTCACCTATCGCAAGTCGGTCACCCAGGCAGGCCAGTTCGCCGCGCTCGAGTGGTCCGGCCAGGGCGCACTGCTCAAGGACCTGCTCGGGCGTGAATACATCGACGCCCTCGGCGGATATGGGATCTTCTCCGCGGGTATCAATCATCCCAAGATCATCAAGGCCGTCCGCGACCAGATGGAGCGCATGGCCCTCAACAGCCAGGAGCTACTGGAGCCGTGGCGGGCCGCACTGGCCCGACTGCTGGCGGCGGTGACCCCGGGCGACTTGGGCTGCTGCTTCTTCATCAACAACGGCACCGATGCCATCGAGGGAGCCATCAAACTGGCTCGGCTGTACACTGGCCGGAACCTTTTCATTTCGACTCTCGGTGGCTTCCACGGGAAATCGCTCGGCTCCCTCTCCCTGATGGGCAAGGCTTCGTTCCGGACCCCGTTCGCCGGCGGACTGCAGGACGTCCGGTTCGTCCCTTACGGCGACGCCGACGCGTTGGAACAGCAACTGACGATTCTCGAGGCGGTCGGGCAGCTGCCCGCCGCGGTCGTGGTGGAGCCGGTCCAAGGGGAGGCCGGCGGCGTGGTGCCGCCTGACGACTACCTCCCGCGGGTGCGGGAGGCCTGCACCCGCCATGGCGCCCTGTTCATCGCGGACGAGATCCAGACTGGCATGGGACGAACCGGGCGCCTATGGGGAGTCGATCACTCAGGGGTTCAGCCGGACATCATGTGCCTCGGCAAGTCACTGGGTGGCGGCGTAATGCCGCTGTCGGCGTTCATTTCGACGCCGACGATCTGGGAAGTCCTGGTCCCCAATCCAATTATTCACTCCACCACCTTCGGCGGGAATCCGATCGCCTGCGTGGCGGGGATTGCGGCGATCGAAGTCACGCTCGAGGAAGACCTCCCAGGCCAGGCCGCGGCCAAGGGGGAGCACATGCTCAAAGCGCTGGGGGCCCTGCAGGCCCGCTATCCTCAGGTCCTGGTGGATGCGCACGGCAAAGGACTGCTGATCGGGATGGAGTTCCCCACCGACGAGATCGGTTTCCGGTGCGCGGCCGGATTGTTCAAGCGCGGTGTACTGGTCGCGGGTACCTACTCGAAGGCCAGGACTATTCGGATCGAGCCCGCGCTCGGCATCTCGATGCCCCTGATCGGGGAGATGCTCAATCGTCTCGAAGACACCTTCCGGGAGATTGCCCAGGCCCTGTGAGGGACTCGGGAGTGGCGGAAACGACGAGGGGGCCCCGAATCGGAGCCCCCTCTCCTTTTTCCCTGGGGCGCATCACGGATAGATGTAGGTCACGCCGAGGGCGAGGGTGAACTGATCCTTCTGGCCTCCAAAGACCGTCTGGTTCGACTTGTCGTACCGGATCTCGGGCCGGATGAGGGTGTTCGGCCATGTCTTGATGTTCAGGGTGGCGGTTCCGCTCCCGAACTTGTGCTCGACATCGGCCGCGGGGCTCACTCCGAAGAAGGCGAGCGACCGTGCGCCCTGCTTGTCATCGACATAGTCGCCGCGGAGCGCCAGGCCGACCTTCGGTGAAAGGTCCGCGGTAAGCCAGAGGCCGCCCGCCCACCACTTGGCGTCCCCGCCGGAAGGAGCAGCCTTCTCCTCCTTGCCGGCATCGAACTGGCCCTGCAGGACGACGCTCCCAACCAGCTTCCTGATGAATACCACCTCACCACCGTAGCGCTTGTTGGCGCTGGTCGGGTCGACACTGAGCGGTTGTTCCGGCCCGTAGTAGCCGAGCGGGATGATGGTGGTCTTGTCATCCGGGGTGAAGACGACCCGACCCATGAAGGACTTCTTCTTGTTGTTGTCCGTGAGCAGGTCCCACCCGTTGATCACCCGCACATCGGCTTCGACCTTCGGATTGAAATGCAGGTCGGCGCCGACACCGGTGTTGGTGGTGTTCTCCACGAAGATGAACTGGTTCCCGATCGAGAGGTTGGGATTGACGGGATCCTCGATCACCTCGACGCCCATCAGGGTGGCGCTCTTGCCGGCCTTGAACTGCACGTACCCGTCCTTAGACATCGGCAGGTTGAGGGTCACGAAGGCGTGGCTGATGTCGCCCAGGGTACCCAGCCCGAGGCCGCTGGCCTGGAAGGTGGACCCGTTCTGTCCGAAGAGGGCGTCGATCTCGAACCCGGCATCGAGCTTGTCGGTGGCCGCCGCCTTCGAGACCACGACCTTCGCCGCGTTGAACATGAACTGATCGTTCTTGTTGTCGTACAACCGCCCGCCGATGGTATTCCCGTTGGGGTTGTTGGAATAGGTGTACGAGGCGGTGAGGTAGCCGCTCAGCTTGACCGGGGTGGCCGGCTCAGGGGCCGGCGCCGTGGCGGCGGAATCCTTCTTCGTGGTGTCCGCGGCCTGGGCCCGGAGGTCGGGCACTGCCAGGGTCGCCAAAGCGAGTGTCGCGGCCAGTATCACTGAGCGAGGGTGCATGGTGGCTCCGAGCTGATGACGAGCGTTGAGGGCAACTGGTCCCGTTAGGCCTCGCGGAATCTCCGCAGGCCGAAGTCAGGGAGTCGTTAGAAACACACGAAAGAGTGCTCAAGGCCGGATCAGGGAGGCCTTTGCGGGAGACCTCGTTCCTGACGCTGGTCGTTCCGCCGGTGGGGCGGCTGGGGGAGGACTATATCACTCGGTTTGTGAGTTGTCAACGATTTTGTGCAGATATTGCAAATATTCGTGTGCGATCTGGTAATTCCTTACGCTTTATTGATAGTCTTGTCGACCAAAATATGCAAACTATGCACAAGTGATGGCACAGTACAATCTTACGGCACCGGCCAACGCCCAATATTGC
>DASPUE010000313.1:0-2013 GCA_035623055.1 Gemmatimonadales bacterium | reverse complement strand
CGCCTGCTCTACTGGGCCGCGGAGGAAGTGCTCGAGACGTTCGACCACAAGCTGAACCAGGGTGTTCCGCTGGCCGAGGCGCTGGCGGTCGACGTGCTGCTCGAGTCGGTACCCAGCAACGTCAGGGAGTGAGATTCTCGCGCCTCGGCTCCATCCGGACGATCCACAGTCCGTTGTTGTTGTCGTTGACGTAGGCCAGCCCATCCTTTACCACCACGCCCCAGGTCATGGCGGAGTTCTGCATGTGACCGCCCATGTCGGCGGTGTTTACGTGCACCATTTCCCGACCTTGGGCCCGCAGGTCGCCGCGTAGTTCCCCAGAGATGTCGAAGGCCCTGAAGCCGGCATTGTAGGCGCCCATATACAGGGTATCGCCGGCCACCCAGACGTTGTGGACTCCCCCGAATTCGGGCTCGTACCAGGCCACCGAGCGCGGATGGAAGATGTCGCTCACGTCGATCACCTGCAGCCGTCCATAGGCGCGGAACGCCGAAGCGTCCTTCGCCCCCTTCACCGCCGAGGCGGGAAAGACCTCATCGGCGATGAAGACGTACTTCCCATGCCGCCAGGCGGTGTGGGTCCCGCGAATGAACCCCGGCCCGCCGGTCGCCTCGACGTCACGGTAGAGGGTGTTGAGATCGTACTTGAACTGGCTGACCAGTTGCGGGTTCGTGGGGCTTCCGCCCTTGATCCCGTTGCCGATATCTACGATCACCAACCCCTCGTTCCAGTAGCTCAGATAGGCGAGCCCATCCTGCACATCAATATCATGCAGGGCATTGCCGATCTGGTCGGGCCGGGAGCTCCAGCGGGCCACTTCCTTGGGATGGTAGGGATCGTTGATATCAATGACGTGCATGTAGCCGGTGCCGTCATTGGTCAGGTAGATGTGGGTGCCGTACTTGGGCTGGGCATAGACAAAGGTCGAATGCACTCCGCCCGTGAGACCCTCGGTGTACTCGGCGATCTTCTTGGGGTGTGCCGGGTCCTCCAGCGAGGCGATCACGATCCCGTTCTTCCGGTCCGACGCGCCCTCGCGGGTATGGACCAGGAACTTGCCATCCGGCGTGGTCATGATGTCGTTGACACGACGGGTATTGGCCACCAACGAGTCAGTGACGACGGGGTTGGACGGGTCGCTGATATCGATTGCATACATGCGATCGCCGCCGCCACCAGTGCCGAGGTAGGCAATCTTGCCGTTGGGATGCACCCAGACCTCTTCGGTCGAGAAGAGCGTCCGTGGCAACCGTCCCACGACCGTCGCCGGATGGCGAACGTCACGCCAGGAAAGGGTGACCACGGCCTCCGCCGCTCGAGGTCCGATCGTGGCCGTGACGATGTACTCCCCCGCCTGATAGCCGACGAAGTTCCCATCGGCATCGATCGATCCCTGCCCTGGTGAGAAAGTCCACAGCGGAACCAAGCCGCTGATGACTTTGCCATTCCGGTCGCGGGCGATGGCCTTGAACGGAATCACATCACCCTGACGTGCGCTGGCGGTCCTGGGCGTGAGCTCGAGCGAGGCGATCGGTGTGGCCAGCACCTCCACCGGCACCTTCTGCTCGGCCTCGCCGACCCGCGCGATGACGGTGGTCTTTCCCGGAGCAACCGCCGTCACCAGGCCTTCGGGAGAAACGGTCGCGATCCGGCCGGAGGCACTTCGCCACCGGGCTGCCTCCGAGCGGGGATCTCCGGCGGTCGAATAGGATGTCGCCGCCAACAAAACCGACTGGCCAACGACAAGTCTCGCGGCCTGCGGCTCGACCGTCACTCGCGCCGCGGCTCCGGGCAGCATCCGGATGTCCAACCGCTGGAGTACCGGGCGAGTCCCAGCGACGCTCGCGATGGCGGTGACGCCCAGGGTACCCGTTGATCCGGCCGAGACCAGTCCCGCCGAGTCCACTCGACCTTCGAACCGTCCCCCCGATCCCACGAAGCGGACCGTGGCCCCCGCCAGCGGCTGGCCGGCGGAGTCCAGCGCCTGCGCCTGAAGCCGCACGGTGTCGCCGG
>DASPUE010000312.1:0-2239 GCA_035623055.1 Gemmatimonadales bacterium | reverse complement strand
TCCGGCTCGTTCCGGCCCGCCATCTCCTCCACGCATCGCTCCGGTTCACGAGCCGTTCCTGACCTGGCGGAAGCTGCCTCTCCTGGCAGTTCCGGTGAGCCTCTACCTCGGATTTGGCGCCCGCGACTTCCCCCCGGTGCTGGTGTTTGCCGTCGCGTGCTTGGCTGTGCTCCCGCTGGCGGGCTACATGGGTGAGGCGACCGAACATCTGGCCGCCCGTACCGGACCGACCCTGGGCGGCCTCCTCAACGCAACCTTCGGGAACGCCGCGGAGTTGATCATCGGCCTCGTCGCCCTGCGGGCAGGCCTGATCGACCTGGTCAAGGCGTCGATCACCGGAAGCATCCTCGGGAACCTCCTTCTCATTCTGGGCCTTTCCCTGGTGGCCGGCGGCCTGAACAAGCCGCTGATCCGATTCAACCGGACCAGCGCAGGCATGAGTGCCGGCATGATGGCGCTCGCCGTGACCGGACTCATTTTCCCCGCGCTCTTCCACAGCATTCGCAGCGGCCCGTCAGCGCCACTCATCGAGCTGCACCTCTCGGAAGGGGTGGCCGTGGTGCTGCTGGCCACCTATGGCTTCTCGCTGCTCTTCTCCCTGAAAACCCACCGGCCCATCCTGAGTGGCGAGGCCCATCCCACGGAGGGGCCGCTGTGGGGGGTGCCGGTGGCAATCGGGGTGCTCGCGCTCGCGACCGTCGGGGTCGCCGTGGAATCGGAGATCCTGGTCCATTCCGCTCAGGCCCTGACCCAGGGCAGCGGTTGGCTGTCCCAGACGTTCGTCGGATTGATCATCGTGCCGATCATCGGGAACGCGGCCGAGCATTCGACCGCTGTCCTGGTGGCGAGGAAAGGGAAGCTCGATCTGGCGTTGCAGATCGCCCTTGGATCCAGCGCCCAGGTGGCCCTGTTGATCGCGCCGGTACTGGTCTTTGCAGGGCTGCTGATCGGCCCCAACGCCGCGGGGATCTCGATGGACCTGGTCTTCACCCCGGTCGAGGTCGTCGCCGTCGGACTGTCGACCCTGCTCGCCGCGATCGTGACCCTCGATGGGGAGTCGCACTGGTTCGAAGGAGTGCAGCTCCTCGCCCTCTATGCCATGGTGGCCATCGCCGTTTTCTTTCTCTAAATGGGAGCGCAGGGCGGCCAGCCCGACTCTTGCCGGAGGAAGCCGGTCCAAGGTTGATTTCAAGCGCCAAGGGCCGTTCCAGTTGACGGGTCGGTGGATAGCCCGTAAGTTGATTTCTCAGAACCTCTTACGCCTCGCCAGGGAGCCAACGGCTGCGCACCAGACCGACGGTCCTCTATCACGCGCCGGCTGCGCATGCAGTTCCGGACCTGGTGCGGCATTGGGCAGAAAACCGGGACTTTCCGCTCCTGGTCCTGCCGGACCCGAATGAGGTCCATTCGATCATTCTGCGCGGCTTTCCGTGCTTCCTGTTCGTGGACGCCGACCAGTCCGGGCCCGCGGGCGTAGAATTGGTGCGTCGGCTGAAGAGCGACGCGTTCACGGCGATCGTGCCGGCGGTGATGTTGAGCGCGAGGCATGATCCCGCGGAGGTCGAGAGCTGGTTCGCCGCAGGGATGGACGAGGTGGTGACCAGTCTGTTTTCGCCCGCCGAGCAGCGGGCGCGGATCGACGCGATCCTGACCCGCACCGAGCGCGACGTCTCGGTCCACCCGTCCACTCGGTTGCCCGGCACGACGGAAATCGAACGGGAGATCCGGCGGCACTTGGAGGCCGGGGTCGAATTCGCGGTCTGCTACGCCGACCTCGACCATTTCAAGGAGTTCAACGACCGCTACAGCTATTACGACGGCGACCGGGTCATCTACATTTTGTCCCGGATCTTGCATGATGTGGTCAAGGGGATGCTGGGGCCGGCCGGCTTCGTGGGACACATCGGGGGCGACGACTTCATCTTCGTCATTCCGCTGGCCGAAGTGAACGGGGTGTGCACCGAGATCATCTCGGTGTTCGATACGCTGGTCCCCATGCAGTACAACGATCAGGACCGGCGTGCTGGCTACTTCTTCGGCAAAGACCGGCGGGGACAGCTGCACCGGGTCCCGCTGATGACGCTGTCGATCGGGATCGTGACCAACCGGAGCCGAAAGTTCACCCACCCTGCGCAGGTGAGTGAGCTTGCGACCGAGATGAAGAGCTATGCCAAGACACTGCCTGGGTCGGTGTTCGTGATGGATCGCCGCCAGCAGTCGGAATCGGAGGACCTCGGGG
>DASPUE010000311.1:0-20855 GCA_035623055.1 Gemmatimonadales bacterium | reverse complement strand
GATCGCCTTGGCAGAGCAGTACACGACTAGCCCCGAAGGTGGGCCGGCCAATCTGCTCGTCGTGGACAAAGATCTGACCGTGGTGCACGTGAGTGACGAGGCTGCCCGCGCGGCCCTCAAGTGCGACGCCGACCTGCGGCGGGCGTTCAATCTTGGGGCCGGCGACCTTACCGGTGCCTCCATCCTTCGTTTCTACTCCGCTCCAACCCAGTTGCACGCCGCCCTGACAGACCCTCGGCGGTCCAGCCACAGCTTCACCTGGTCGTTCGGGCGGACCGTATGGAAGGCCCGGTTCACCAGGCTGCTCGACGCCGATGGTCGACACCTCGGCCATGCGATCGTCTGGGACGACGAATCCGAGGCCCACCACGCCCAGGCCGTATTCCGTCGGCTCCGCGCCCAAGCGGAGGATCTCCCGGTACCGGTGATGTTCCCTGGCACGACACCGGACAAGTGGCTCGGTAACGCCGCCTGCGAGCATTCGCTGGCCCGCCTGGCGCCATACCTCCCCTATCCTGTGAATCCGCTGGACGGGGTGCCTATCTCGATCTTCTTTCCAGATCCGTCGCAGCGCGAGCGGATCTTCAGCGATCCCGCGCTGCTGCCGCACAAGGAGCAGCTGGTCATCGGACCGGAGACGATCGCCATGCTGGTGACGGCGGTGTTCGATCAGGATCAGCATTTCCTCGGCCCACAGCTGACCTGGGAGATCGTTCACCGGACTCAGGCAGTCCCACCGCCAGCGGCGCCCGCCGAGGAGCCGACCACCGGTTCGCTGCCGCCACGGGGCGCTGTCGCTGCCGCGGCTGCCGGCCTGCGGGAAGAGGCACAGGCGATGGAGTCGGCAATCACCGAGCTGCAGGTGCTGTCGCGGCTACTGCACACCGCCGCGGACGAGGCTGAAGGCCAGTCACACCTGACGGCGCCACCGTCGATACGAGCCTCGGTGCCCGATGCGGTCCGCCTCGCCGAGACTGCGGTCGCCCTCCTCGCGGCAGTGCGGGAGAGCCAGCCGCCGGGGGCACCGAGGGGATCGCAGGCCGAAGCGCTGGAGGCGCTCACGGCCATCGCGCGCCGGACCAACCAGATGGCGCTTGACGCCGCACTTCATGCCGCACACGAGCAGGCTGTTCTTGCCGCTGGGGACTTGTTGGAGGAAACCCGTGCCTTCGCGGAAGGTCTGCGGGGGCGCGTTGAAGCGTTGACTACCCGGACCGAAGCCTCGGCGGAGGTGCTCCGTCGGGCTGTCTCAGGTGCCGCGCACCTGGAGCAACTCCGGACGGCTCTGACGGAGGGACCCGCGCCGTGACCCGTGGGCTCGACCAGGTGACGTCTACGATACGTCCTCGGAGCTTGTGATGGGCGTGAGTCCCTGGGACTTCCTGTACGTGAGCCAGTTGGTGCGGCATCATTCGGCGATCGTGCTGGAGCCGGATAAGGCCTATCTGATCGAAGCAAGGCTCACTCCGATGGCCCGGGCTGAGGGATACGGGTCCATCGAGGCAATGATTGCGGAGCTGCGGAGGCATCCGGGAAGCGGTCTGGATCGCAAGGTTGTCGAGGCGATGACGACCAATGAAACCAGCTTCTTCCGAGACCTGCATCCGTTCGAGGCGTTGCGGCAGGTAGTCATCCCCGAGGTGCTCGAGCGACGGCGAGCCGAGCGCCGCCTGACCATCTGGTGTGCGGCCTCCGCCAGCGGACAGGAGCCCTATTCGGTTGCGATGACCTTGCTGGAGCATTTCCCCCAGCTGGCCCGGTGGAGCGTCAGCATTCTCGGCACGGACATCTCCCGAGAGATGGTGGCACGCTGCGAGGCCGGGCGGTATGGGCTGACTGAGGTGAGCCGGGGGCTATCAACTGACTTGCTGGGGAAGTACTTCGAGAGGCAGGGAATGGAATGGGTGGCCCGACCCGAACTGAAGCGGCTCTGCGAGTTCCGCGAGCTGAACCTGGTGGATTCATGGGGCGCCATGCCAGTCGCGGATGTGGTCTTCCTTCGCAATGTGCTGATCTACTTTGACTTGACGACCAAGCGCGGCATTCTGGAGAACGTTCGCAGGGTGATGCAGCCATGGGGATACCTGTTCCTGGGCGGCGCTGAGACTACGATCAACCTCGGCGACGGCTACGAGCGGGTTCCATTCGACCGGGCCGGCTGCTACCGGCTTACACGAAGCGAGGGACGCCGTGCTGTATCTTGAAGCCCAGGCCCGGCGCGGGCCCGCCGTCCCGGCGGTTGCCCGCGCCCCATCAACGCACAATGGCGGCATCCGGGAGGACTGATGGCAGGCATTCCATTTCCTCATCGGCGGGAATTCAGTCGGGTCACGGTTCATCTGCGAACCGAGGTGATCGTGCGGGACACTGCCCACCGCGACGGCACGATGGAGAACCTGAGCCTCAAGGGTGGATTCCTGCGGAGCAGTAGCGCCCCCGCCGAGGGGGAGCCCTGCGAAGTGCGGCTCCATCTCGATGGCACCGACGTCCAGGTCCGGGCCCGGGGGCACGTGGTCCGGTCCGGCCCCGCCGGCTGCGCGATCCAGTTTACCGAGATCATCGGGATCGACAGTCTCGAGCATCTCCGCAACATCATCCTGTTCAATACCCACGATCCCGCGCAGGTCGAACGGGAATTCCAGTCACACCTGGGTCTCCGCCGGGATCCTTGACCCGCCGCCGGGGGGCTGCCCAGCCCCCGGCGTCCCGCCTCTTTCGGCCCCTGCCGCAGTCCCCACCAGTCAAGCCGGTCTTCGACCCTGCCGATACCAAGAAGGTGGCCTGGGAGGCCTTTCCCCGGACCAGAGGCCCTGCCGGAGCGCTCGCCCAAGCCCCTCGCGGGGCGGCGAGCCCACCTATTTCGAGCAAGGAGGCTCTCGTGCGAGCGCTGGTCGTCGAGGATTCCCGAGCGATCCGGAGCATCATCGGGGCGACGGTAAAGGAGCTCGGCTTCGAGTTGATCGAAGCGGCCCATGGCAGGGAGGCGCTCGAACGTCTGGCCGGGGCGGGTAGGGTCGATCTGGTGCTGATCGACTGGAAGCTGCCTGAGCCAGAGGGTCTGGAGTTCCTCTCGGCGGTACGGGGCAACCAGGCGTGGAAGGAGACCGTCATCCTCCTGTTGACGACTGAGGCTCATGCGGGCCAGGTGGGGCCCGCCCTCGATGCCGGAGCCAACGGCTATCTCACAAAGCCATTCACCAAGCACGCCCTGCGCGAGCGGTTGCAGCTCGTGGGCCTGCCGGCGGTCTGACCATGCCCAAGACTCGCGTGTTGGTCGTTGACGACGCCGTGGTTGTCCGCCGCCTGGTGACAGAGGTCCTGTCGTCCGATCCGGACATCGAGGTGGTCGGGACCGCGGCGAATGGCCGGCTGGCGCTCGCCAAAGTGGAGTCGCTCCAGCCCGACCTCATCACGCTCGACATCGAGATGCCAGAGCTGGACGGACTGGAGACGCTCGTCGCGCTGCGGAAGACCCACCCGCGTCTTCCCGTGATCATGTTCAGTACCCTCACCGAGCGCGGCGCATCCGCCACCCTCGAGGCTCTGGCCAGGGGTGCCACTGACTACGTCACCAAACCCGCGAACGTCGGCAGTCTGAGCCAGGCTCAGGAAAAAATTCGCGAGGAGCTGATCCCCAGGATCCTGGCCCTGTGTGGCCGGGTCCGACGGGTCACGGCTTTGGCGCCGGCAGCGCCGGTTCCGGCCGAGCCGCGGGTTGTCCGCCGCCCGTCGCTCCCGACGCGGGTCGACATCCTCGCTGTCGGGGTCTCCACCGGCGGTCCGAACGCGCTGGCCTCGCTTCTTCCGGCGTTGCCGGCGGAGTTTCCTCTTCCGATCGTCATCGTGCAGCACATGCCGCCGGTTTTCACCCGCTTCCTTGCCGAACGCCTGTCGAGTTGCTCGCGGATCACCGTGCGGGAAGGGGAAGACGGTGCGCTGGTGGAGCCGGGCATTGCCTGGGTGGCGCCGGGGAACCACCACATGCTGGTTGAGCGCCAGGGGGACGTGTTCCGGCTGCGCCTCAACCAGGACGCGCAGGAGAATTCCTGTCGTCCCGCGGTCGACCCGTTGTTCCGCAGCGTCGCGGCCACGCATGGCAATCGAACCTTGGCACTGGTGCTCACTGGGATGGGTCAGGACGGCCTTCGCGGGGCGGAGGTGATCCGCCAGGCCGGCGGTCAGGTGCTGGTCCAGGACGAGGCCAGCTCGGTCGTCTGGGGGATGCCGGGGGCCGTGGCGACAGCGGGTCAGGCGGATGCGGTATTGCCGCTCGACAGCATCGCTGGGGAACTGGTCCAGCGCGCCGCGGTGGGACGGTTGCCGTCGTTCCCGCCCCCGGTCCAGTACGCCGGACGAGGAGAGGCGAGGGGCGATCCATGATGAGTGCGTCGGAGTTCGAATTCCTGCGCGCCCTGGTTCGTGCGCGCTCGGCCATCGTCATCGAGGCGGGCAAGGAATATCTGGTGGAAAGCCGCATGGCGCCGGTCCTGCGCGACCGGAATCTTGCGACTATGGCGGACCTGGTCGCCGCGCTCCGCGCTGCTCCGGGAAGCGAGCTCGAGTGGTCCGTGGTCGAGGCGATGACCACCAACGAGACCAGCTGGTTCCGGGACGTGCATCCCTTCGAGGCGCTCAAGACCGTGGTGCTCCCGGATCTCATCGCCAGCCGGGCGTCGGAGCGATCGCTCAGGATCTGGAGCGGAGCCTGCTCCAGCGGCCAGGAGGCGTACAGCGTGGCCATCATGCTGGCCGATCACTTTCCCGCCCTCGCCTCCTGGGAAGTCAGCATTCTCGCGACCGATATCTCCCATGCGATGGTGCGTCGGACCGGCCGCGGCTTTTACGAGCAGTTGGAGGTGAACCGGGGTCTCGCCCCGGCCGACCTGGCCAGGCACTTCGAGCAGGTGGGAAGCCGGTGGCAGGTCAGCGCGGAGCTGCGGGGCCGGGTGCATGCCCGCCAACTCAATCTGGCCGAGCCATGGCCGCCACTGCCGCGGTTCGATCTGATCCTCCTGCGCAACGTCTTGATCTACTTCGACCACGAGGTCAAGCGGGCAGTCCTGCGGCGCGCCCGTCAGACGCTGCGCCCCGATGGCCTGCTGTTCCTCGGCAGCAGCGAAAGCATGTTGAGTCTGGACGACAGCTGGGAAAGGATAACCTGCGGCCGGGCGGTTGCCTATCGGGCGATTGCCATGGGGTCCGCACGAACGGCGGGGGCGGCATGCGAGTGCTCGTAGCGGAAGACGATCCGGTGTCCCGGCTGCTGTTGACCAAGACGCTCGAGGGCCTGAAGCACGAGCCCCTCGTGGCATGGGACGGTCACGAGGCCTGGGAGCGGTTCATTGGCGAGCCGGTAGACGTGGTCATTACCGACTGGATGATGCCGAGGGTGGACGGACTGGAGCTGACCAGGCGGATCCGGGCCCGGGCCCGTGAACGCTACACCTGGGTGCTGCTGCTGACCGCGCTTCACGGGAAGGAGCGCTATCTCGACGGAATGGATGCTGGCGCGGACGATTTCATGTCCAAGCCGCTCGACCGGCAGGAGCTTCAGGTGCGGCTCCGCGTCGCGGAGCGAATCCTCAGCCTGCAGCAGGAAGTCCGGCAGCTCGAGGGGCTGCTCCCGATCTGCAGCTATTGCAAGAAGATCCGGGACGAACTGGATCGCTGGTCGCAGGTCGAGGACTACGTCTCGCGTCACACCGAGGCGCAATTCTCCCACGGGATCTGTCCGGACTGCTACGAGCGCCATCTCAAGCCACAGCTGGAGAACGCGCAGATGATCAATGGCATCCGGGCGATCTGACCCCATGGGCCCTGACCCCGTTCATCCGTGACTCGAGCGCACCCTACCATGGCGATCAAGGGCAACCGCCCCACGGTGGCGGTCGACGATCTCGAGCCGGGGATGATGCTGGCCGACAGCGTGCATGACGCGCAGGGTCGGCTGCTCATCCAGGGGGGCACCGAGCTGACCGAACGGCATCTGCGCGCCTTCCAGTTGTGGGGAATCATGAGCGTGCGGGTACGCGGGCCAGCCGGGGAGGACAGCGCGCCTGTTCCCATCTCCCCCGAGATCCTGGCGCGTGCCGAGGCCCAGGTGCGGGCCCGGTTTCACAACAACAATCTTGATCATCCGGTCATCGCGGGGCTCATCGAAGCTTGCACCGCGCGGGAGGCCCAGCGGCTGGCCGAGGCGGCTCGGCATCATGCGTAGGGCGTCCGATCTCCTCAAGGGCGTGGTCAGCGTGGCCTCCCTGCCGGGTGTCTACCTGCGACTCTCCGCGGTCGTGAGCGATCCACGAACTTCGGCAGCGGATGTAGGCGCAGTGATCGCGGAGGACCCGGGGCTCACCGCGCGGCTGCTCAAGCTGGTCAACAGCGCGATGTACGGCTTCCCGTCCCGGATCGAGACGGTGAGCCATGCGATCAGCATCGTGGGGACCGCGCAGCTCCAGGATCTGGCGCTGGCCACCTCGGTGATCCGGCTGTTCGCGAACGTGCCCGAAAGCCTGGTCACGATGGAGTCCTTCTGGCGGCACAGTGTCGCCTGTGGAGTGACCGCACGGGCGCTGGCGGCGCGGCGTCGCGAGGCGAATGTCGAGCGCTATTTCGTGGCCGGCCTGCTCCATGATATCGGACGGCCGATCATGTTCATGCAGGTACCCGAGGAAGCCCGGGTCGCTGTACTGCGAAGCCGCGAGGGCGGCGAGCCACTCTACGAGGTGGAGTACGCCCTGCTCGGTTTCGATCACAGCCACGTCGGTCAGGCGCTCCTCGAGCAGTGGAAGCTCCCGCCCAGCCTGCGCGAGGCAGTGGCCAACCATCATCATCCGGACCGCTCCCAGCGTTTCCCTGTCGAGACCGCGGTAGTGCATGTCGCAGACCTGCTAGCGAACGCTCTCGGCCTGGGGAGCAGTGGCGAGCCGTCGGTGCCGCCGCTCGATCCGAAGGCCTGGGAGCTGGTCGGCCTGCCCACGGCGAACATCGGAGACCTGTTGGAGGAGGCGGAGCGACACTACGAGGCCGCGGTCGGGGTCATTGCGCAGGACCGCACATGACAGCTACGCCGGCGCCGGCGACCGATCATCCGCAGTGGGTACTGGAGGCGCTCGACATGGTCGCCTCTCTCGGCACGTTCCGAGCGGATCAGCCGAGGGATGTCGCCCCCACCGCCATCTTCGGCGCTGCGAAGCCCGTCCTGCGGCGGCTGCTGGCGTTCGAGCGATCGGCCTTCCTGCTGCTGGAACCGGATGGGCTCGCCTTCCGACTGGTCGACGCGGAGCCCGCGGCCGCGGCTGAGGAGCTGGAAGGGGAGGTAGAGGCGCTGGTGTCCGCGGGAGTCTTTGCCTGGGCCGTCCAGCGCAACGCCTCGGTCCTCGTCCCCGCGAGTACCTCCGCCGACCGTATGGTCCTGCTGCACGCCCTTGCCACCCGTTCGCGAGTGATCGGGATGTTCATCGGCGTGGCCGATGACTCGTTGCAGCATGTCCCAGAGGCCAACCAGAAGCTGCTCTCCATCCTGATGGGGAACGTTGCGGGCACGTTGGAAAGTGCGCAGCTCTACCACGACATCGCGGCCTACAGCGAAGGATTGGAGCGGCTGGTGGAGGAGCGCACCCGGGAACTGGTCGCCTCCAACGACCGGGCCCAGGCAGCGAATCGGGCCAAGAGCGAATTCCTGGCCAACATGAGCCACGAGCTTCGCACGCCGATGAATGGCGTGATCGGCATGACCAGCCTGATCCTCGACACCGAGTTGAGTGCGGAGCAGCGTGACTATGCCGAGACCATCCACGTCTCCGCCAATGCCCTGTTGGCGCTCCTCAACGACATTCTCGACCTTTCCAAGATCGAGGCGGGGAAGCTGACCCTGGAAACGGTGGAGTTCCGTCCGCGCGATCTGCTCGAAGAAGTCGCCATCCTGCTGGGGGTGCGCGCGGCCGAAAAGGGGCTGGACTTTACCGCGCGCGTCGATCCCCGCATCCCGGAGCACCTGATCGGTGACGCAAGCCGCTTTCGGCAGATTCTGGTCAACCTGCTCGGCAACGCGGTCAAGTTCACCGAGCAAGGTGGCGTCCACATGGAGCTCGGGCTGGACAGCTCGGCCGCGGACGGGGTGTCCGTGCGCCTCGCTGTCGAGGACACCGGCATCGGCATTCCGGCGGACAAACTGGAGCACGTCTTCGGGAAGTTCACCCAAGCGGACGCGTCGACGACGCGTCGATACGGCGGGACCGGGCTGGGTCTCGCCATTTGCCGGGAGCTCGCCGAGCTGATGGGGGGACGCATCGAGGTCGAAAGTGTCGAGGGTCAGGGGAGCCGCTTTGGTGTCGCTCTGCCATTTCGTGTGGAAGGCGCTGCCCGCCCGGCCACGGGCCGGCTCTACGGGCGTCGACTGCTTCTCTTGGTGCCGCACGACCGCGAGCGCCGCATCCTTGACGAACAGCTGGGGGCGCAGGGGGCCTTTCTCCATCAGGCTGCGACACCCGGCGAAGGCCTCGCGCGCCTGCGGGCGGCCCGGGAAGCCGCCACCACCTACGACGCAGTTCTGGTCGACGACAGCGCCGCGGAAGACCTGGCCGAGCTGGGGATGCTGGCGGGGCCCGGGTGCCGCATCGTCCTTCTCACCCAGGTGGGCGGCCACGCTGGCCGGCTCGACTCGTCAGGCATTCACGCCACCGTGTCTCGGCCGTTCCGCCGGCGCGAGCTGCTGGACGCCATCCGACCCGAACCGCGCATCGCCGTGCGTTCTGCTGGACCGTCAACCACGGGGCCGCATGATCCTACCCAGCGTCCGGCACGGGTGCTCCTCGCGGACGATGCCCCCGTGAACCAGAAGGTTGGGCTCACCATGCTTCGGCGCCTGGGCTGCCAGGCCGAGCTGGCCAAGAACGGGGCCGAAGCGCTGGAGTTGATGGCGCGCGAGTACTACGACCTCGTGCTGATGGATTGCCAGATGCCTGTGATGGACGGCTTCACCGCGACCCGGCTGCACCGTGAGCGCGAGGCCTCGGCCGGCCGACGGGTGGCGATCATTGCGATGACCGCCCACGCCATGCAGGGCGATCGCGAGCGCTGTCTCGACGCGGGGATGGACGACTACCTCGCCAAGCCGGTGAGCCGGCAGTCGCTGGAGCAGACGCTCGCGCGATGGATTCCGGGCCGCTTCCTTCCCTCGAGTCTCGTCCCCGCCGAGCAGGAATCCACGGCCGAAGGCGCGGTGCTCGATCCGTCAGTGCTGGAAGGACTGCGTGGGATCGAGATTGAGGGAATGCCCGGGTTCCTGGGGGAGATCGTGGCCTTGTTCGGCGGCCAGGGGCGCCTGCAGCTCGATGAGCTCTCCCAAGCGGTCAGGAAGGGCGATGTGCAGGCCTGGCGGAACGGGTTGCACGCCCTGAAAGGAAGTGCCGGCTCGGTAGGCGCCATCCGCCTCGCGGAGCGCTGCCGGCGGCTGGAGGAATCGCCGGCGCTGCCTGGTGAAGCCGAGGCTGGTGAAGTCTTGAGAGGTCTTGAGCGGGAGTACCTGCAGGCGCTGCGGCATCTGCCGCAGGAGGGTGCCGCGCGAATCTAGAGGGAGGCGAACTCAAGGATTCGGTGCCGCATGGTGGCAGGCGGTGAGGCCGTGGCCAATCGGTCTGAGGGCCGGTTCTTCGCGACGACAGCGATCGTCCTTTGCGGGATGCGGGCAGCGCGGATGGAAACGACACCCGCTGGGTGGCCGTGAGGGATCGCCCGGCTCGCCGGGGAGTGTGAGCTTGAACGGCCTCGCGGTGGTGTCGGGGTCCGGCGCGGCCGCGATGAGGGCCTGCGTGTAGGGGTGCCGGGGGGTTGCCAGTACCTCGTCGGTCGGTCCGGTCTCGACGATGCGGCCCAGGTACATCACCGCCACCCGGTGCGCCACCTGTCGCACCACGGCGAGGTCGTGCGCGATGAACAGATAGGCAAGTCCCCGCCGCCGTTGCAGGTCGAGCAGCAGGTTGAGCACCTGCGCCTGCACCGAGACATCCAGCGCTGAGACTGGCTCGTCCAGCACGAGAAACGAGGGACCCACCGCCAGGGCCCGCGCGATCCCAACCCGCTGCTTCTGTCCGCCCGAGAATTCGCGGGGATACCGATCCCTGGCCTCGGGATCGAGGCCCACTTCCTCCATCAGCTCCGCCACCCGCAGGGGAATGTCCCCGGAAGACGCCAGGCCGTGGATGTGCATACCCTCCGCGATCGACGCGCCGACTGTCATGCGCGGGTTCAGCGCGCCGGACGGGTCCTGAAAGACGATCTGCATCTTCCGGCGCAGCGCCTGCAACGGTCGTCGGTCCAGGGCGAGCACATCCAGGCCCTCGAACTGCACGCTGCCGCTGGTGGCCTGCTCCAGCCGGAGAATGGTCCGGCCCAGGGTGGACTTGCCCGACCCCGATTCCCCCACGATCGCGAGGGTCTCCCCCGGGGCGACCTCGAGCGAGACGCCATCCACTGCCCGAATCGGATGGCCGCGAGCGAAGAGGCCGTGAGGCAGGTAGTGCTTCACCAGATCGCGGACAACCAGCAATGGGCCAGCGGCAGCCGGTGAATTGGTCATGGCGTCTCGCCGAGCCAGCATCGCATGGTGTGTCCCTCGGCGGTGGGCACCACTGGTGGCTCCGTGTCGCAGCGGGGCATGACCCGATCGCAGCGGGGACGGAACCGGCATCCGGTCGGCCACTGGCCAGGGACCGGCACGTTCCCCGGGATCGCGCGGAGCGGCTGCCTCGGGCCGCGCAGCCGCGGTATCGACGCCAGGAGCCCGCGGGTATAGGGATGGCCAGGGCTGGCGAAGAGCGCCGCTGTCGAGGCTTCCTCCACGATCCGTCCTGCGTACATCACCGCGACCCGGTCAGTGCGCCCAGCGACGACGCCCAGATCGTGGGTAATGAGCAGCATGGACATCGCGCGGGAGGTGCGGAGCCGGTCCAGCAGTTCGAGGATCTGTGCCTGCACCGTGACGTCTAGGGCCGAGGTTGGCTCGTCCGCGATGAGCAGTTACGGCTCGGCTGCCAACGCGATGGCCAGCATCACCCGCTGCCGCATCCCGCCACTCAACTGGTGGGGATAGTTCCCGTACCGGCCCCTCGTGTCCCCCAAGCCTACTTCCACCAGCAGCGCCTCGGCCCGGGCTCGCGCTTCCCGCGCCGATAGGGGGAAGTGCGCCCGAATCGTTTCGGCGATCTGGCTGCCGACAGTCAGAACCGGGTTGAGGCTGGTCATGGGATCCTGGAAGACCATCCCGATGCGGCGGCCCCGCGCCTGGCGCAGGGCCTCACCGTCGAGCGCCAGCAGGTCGGTCCCACCAATCCGGAGCACGGAGCCAGGTTCGATTCGGCCGGAGGGTGGCAGCAACCGGAGCAGGGAGAGCCCGGTGAGAGTCTTTCCCGAGCCGGACTCGCCGACCAGCGCCAGCGCTTCGCCGCGTTCGATGCCGAAGCTGACTCCGTCAACCGGCGTGACGACCCCCCGGGCCAGCGGGAAGCTGACGCGCAGATTGGCTACCTCGAGCAGCGGGCTCATACGGATCCGACCTGATTCATGCTGGTAAGCGCCTCACCGATCAGGTTCACGGCAAGCACGGTGAGCAGGATCGCGAGACCTGGCGCGATCCCAGTCCAGGGCGCGGTGATCAGATACGACTTGGCGTCGAAGATCATGCTCCCCCACGAGGGGGTGGGGGGCTGCACGCCGAGCCCAAGGAAGGAGAGCCCCGCCTCGAGGAGGATGACGTCGCCCACGGCGAGCGTGGTGGCGGCGGCGAGCGGACCAATGACGTTGGGCAGTAGATGCCTGAAGAGGACAACGCGGTGCCCAGCGCCGAGGGCCTCCGCCCCACGGACAAAATCCATGGTGGATAGTCGCAGCACCTCGGCGCGGACCAGCCGGCTGGTTCCGAACCAGCCGGTCGTCCCGATCGTGAGGATGAGCACCCAGAGTGGAATGCGCGGCATGATCGCGACGATGAGAAGCAACAGGAACAGGCGGGGGATTGCCAGCGCCGCATCCACCAGGCGCATCAGGAGGGCATCCACCGCCCCTCCGAGGTACCCTGCGACGAGCCCCACCAGCGCTCCCAGGGTGATCGACAAGGTGACCGCGCCGATCGCAACGCCGAGCGACACCCGAGCCCCGAAGATCAGACGGGCAAGGATGTCCCGCCCGAGATGATCGGTGCCGAGCAGATGCCGTGTGCCCGGCGGCAGGAGCGTCCCTCCGGCCAGGTCGGGCATGGCGCGGGGATCCGGGAGGAGAGGCGGCAGCAGCAGGGCGCCGGCGAGAAGGAGCGCCAGGAGCAGCAACCCCAGCCTGCCCCCGCGATCGGCCCAGAGACCGCGCCACTCCAGCGTCATGGTTCGCGGAGCCGCGGATCCACCCACCGATGCAGCAGATCGGCAACCAGGCTGCCCAGGACCACCGCCGCCGACACGAGGATCGTCGCTCCCATGATCACCGGATAGTCACGAGTGGCAATCGCTTCCGAGGCGAGCATCCCGAGTCCCGGCCACACAAACACGGCCTCGACGAAGAACGACCCTGCCACGAGGAGCGGCAACCAGAGTCCGAACAGGGCCAGCATGGGACCCAGGGAATTTCGCCAGGCGTGGCGCCAGCGGACGGTACGTTCGGGGAGACCCTTCGTGCGCGCGGTCCGCACACAGTCGAGCGCCAGCGCCTCGCGCATCGCTGCCCGCTGATACCGTGCCGTGCCGCCGAAAGTGACCAGGCCAAGGGTGGCCGCGGGAAGCACCAGGTGCCATAACGTGTCGAGTGCGCGCTCGGGCCACGGCGCGGTGGCGAGAAACGGCTCGGCCATGAACGCGACGGGAAACCAGTGCAACTGGGTCCCGAAGCCCCAGGCCAGCACCAGGCCGAGCCAGAACGAAGGCGTCGCGTAGGCGGCGAGGGTAAGCACTGTGAGCACTCGGTCCGCGCCGCTATTGAGCCGGGCTGCCTGATACACGCCGATACCGATTCCGAACAGGAAATTGAGCAGCAGGGCGGTGCCGCCGAGCAGGAGCGTCGGGGGCAGGGCCGCCAGAAGCAGCTGCGTCACCGGGCGGCCATTGTGCTCGATCGAGTCGCCGAGATCGCCGCGGGCCACCCCCGCGATGAAGGTCAGGTATTGGCTCAGCAACGGCCTATCGATCCCGAACCGCTCGCGAATAGCGGCGACGGCCGCCGGCGGAATGGGGCGATCCTCGGTCAGCCGAGCGAGCGGGTCGCCCGGCGTAAGTCGCATGAGGAAGAAGGCGATCGTGGTGGCGAGGAAGAAGGTGAGCGCGGCTTGGCCCACCCGACGCGCCACCCAACCGCTCACTGGCGGTCCCGATCGATCTGCTGCCCCGGTTTCAGGCTCCACTGCCAGATCAGCGACCAGCTGGATTCGGGGCGGACCACCACGTTGGTGAAGCGGCGGTGCACGGGAGTGCCGGATACGGCCGTGGCAAGGAAGATGGCGGGGAAATCATCGGCGATCCGTCGCACCGTGTCGCGGTACAGTCTGGTAGCCCGGCCGGCGTCACCGGTAGCCGCCCGGCGCAGCAGAGAGTCCACCACGGGATCGCAGTAGTGGGCGAGATTCGACCCACCCACGCCAGCGCAACTCCAACTCTGCACCAGGCCGGATGGAGTCGGGTCCTGAATCGAGGCGTGGAGCGCCAGGTCGAAACGGCCCGAGGCAGTGCGCTCGACGTAGATCGGCCGGTCGACCTGCTCGATGTCAACCGCAATGCCCAGGCGCCGCCACATCTCCTGCATCTGGGTGCCCATCGCGATGCGGGCCGAGGAGGTGTTGGGAATCATCAGCCGGAGCGAGAGGGGCTTTCCATCGCGGTCGAGGATGCCATCGCCGTCATGATCGGCCCAGCCGTCCGCGAGCAGCGCCCGTCGGGCGGCGGCCGTGTCGAACGGAACCGGTCGCGGCGCGTCGACACTTCGGTTGAGCAGAGCGGAAACCGGCGCATCGGGCACCTGGGCCAGCGGTCCATACACCGTCCGGACCACCCGTTCGCGATCGAGCGACTCGGTGAGAACCCGTCGGACCACGGAGTCGCCGAGTATCGGATGGGGGCGTGAAGTGTCGGCCGGGTCGCGCTGGTTGAGCAGCGCGTATACCAGGAGGGGGCCCGGCACCGGGTAATACTGGTAGTCAGGGAGCCGTTCGACCCGGGCCCAGTTGGGCAGGCTGTAGATGTTGTCGATCGCGTCGACGCTGCCGGAGAGGAGCAGGTTCACCCGGGTCTCGGGGTCCCGCACGAATTGGATGATCACCTTGCGGATGCCGGGACGTCCCAGGAAGAACTGCTCGTTCGCCGCCAGCTCCACGAACTGCCCCGGCGTGCGGCGCACAAACCGATAGGGGCCATTGCCCACCGGGTGCGCGACGAACGCCGAGGTCGCGAGCGAGTCGGGTGGAATGGCGGACACCAGGTGCGCCGGCAGCGGCGGCGCATGATAGGTCACGTCGTAGAACTGCTCGGGATAAGCCTCGGTGAACTGGGCCACTACCCGGTAGTCGCCATCCGCGCTCACGCTGCGGAGGCGGCTCAGCAGGGTCGCCGTCTGGGGTGAGAGCCTCGGGTTCCGGGCCCGGTCGAGCGTGAACACGACGTCTTGTGCCGTCACCGGCTGCCCGTCTTCCCACCGTGCCCGCCGGTCCAGCTCGAAGACCAGCGTGAGAGGATCCCGCCGCTCCCACCGCCGCGCCAGACGCGGGACAAATGTTTTCTCATCCAGGGTATTCAGGGCCGGACCGAGATCGGCAAGCCGCAGGAACATCAGGTCGCTGAGTTCTCGATTGCCCTGATCATTCTGCCACAGGGTGGGCACGGGACTGCCCGGTTCGCCGGCGACGGCGATCACCAGGGTGCCGCCGGCTGCTTGGGCGGCGGCGGGAGTGACGAGCAGCGCGGAAAGGATCGGAGCAACGAGGGGGGCCAGAAGGTAGCGCATGGTGCTTCTATTGTAGCGCCGCGCCCGCTACCGGCGCCACGTCCAGTTCGGATCTTGGAAGCGGGCGGCGTGCCGCGCCACGAGGGTATCGCAGGAGGACGAGTCGAGGGCGGCGTTCCACGTCCCGCCCCAGGCCACAAACTCGGCCGTGAGCGCGTCGGCCATCTCCTCGAAGTGGACCGACCGGCCCGCGGCCTCACGCAGGGTGATTACCCCATCACCGGAGGGTTGGGTGCCGAGAGTGAGATCGGTCGCCAGGCGCTGATCGTCCTCGAGGAGCAGGCTGCCGTGCTGCAGCAGCGCGTCGCCCTGCCGCAGCTGGGCGCTCCCCACCAGCTTGCGCCCGGCGACCAGCACCTCCCCGCCGGCGGAGGTCGCGAAACAGGGGCCCGCCCCAGGATGGCAGGACTGCCCCGCCGCGGCCAGGGTGGCCGGGACCTCCAGGCGGCCGAGTGCGCGGGCCACGGTCCGATGGATCTGCCGGTAGCTCTCCTTGAGTCCGCCGAGCTCCGAGACCGGGCCGATCACCGCGTAGGTCAGCTCGCGTGCATGCCAGACCGCCCGGCCCCCCGTTGGGCGCCGCACCACCTCGAGGCCGCGGCGTTCGATTTCGGCCCGATCGTACCGGCTCGCCGCTGGCTCGTGACGCCCGAAGGAGAGCGCGAACGGCCGCCACCGATAGAGGCGGACGAAGCCGACATCGCCTGCCTCCGCGACATCGAGCAGCGCCTGATCGAGCGCCATCTGCCACCACCCCGGATGGCCATCGGCATCGCTGATCAGGGTCCAACGCATCATCGGATGGCGGCTACGTGCCGTATTCCGCCATCGGCGGGCAGGTGCAGACCAGGTGGCGGTCGCCGTATGCGCCGTCGATGCGGCCGACCGTGGGCCAGGTCTTGTGCTCGCGAAGGCCCGGCATCGGGAACGCGGCGCGTTCCCGCGAGTACGGCCGGTCCCAGCGGTCGCCGATCACCTGCACCAGGGTGTGCGGCGCGTTGGTGAGCAGGTTGTTGTCGCGTGGGGCCCTGCCTTCCTCCACCTCGCGGATCTCCTCGCGGATGGCGATCATCGCGTCGATGAAGCGGTCCAGCTCCTCGCGCGGCTCGCTCTCGGTCGGCTCGACCATGAGCGTGCCGGGGACGGGGAAGGAAACGGTCGGTGGATGGAAGCCGTAATCGATGATCCGCTTCGCGATGTCCTCGACCTCGATGCCGGCGGACTGCTTGAAGGGGCGCATGTCGAGGATGCACTCATGGGCGACCAGGCCGCCCGCCCCGCTGTACAGCAGAGGGTAATGGTCCTTGAGCCGGCGGGCGATGTAGTTCGCGTTGAGGATCGCGACCTTGGTTGCTTCGGCGAGGCCGTCCGAGCCCATGAGGGCGATATAGGCATAGGAGATCGGGAGCACGGACGGGCTGCCCCAGGGCGCGGCGGAGATGGTGCCGCACGACTGCGCGAACCCCTGTGGCACCACGGGGTGATCGGGGAGATGCGGCACCAGATGTTCCGCGACACAGATCGGTCCCATGCCTGGTCCGCCGCCGCCGTGAGGGATGCAGAATGTCTTGTGCAGGTTGAGGTGGCAGACGTCCGCGCCGAAGTCGCCAGGCCGGCACAGCCCCACCTGGGCATTCATGTTGGCGCCGTCCATATAGACCTGGCCACCGCACTCGTGCACGATCCGGCAGATCTCCCGGATGGACGACTCGAATACCCCGTGCGTCGAGGGATAGGTCACCATCAGGCAAGCCAGCGTCTCCCGGTGCTGCTCGGCCTTGGCCCGGAGATCGGCGACATCGATGTTGCCCTGGGCGTCGGAGGCGATCGGCACCACCTCGAGGCCGGCCATGACCGCGCTGGCGGGGTTGGTGCCGTGTGCCGACATCGGGATGAGGCAGGTGCGGCGGTGTCCCTCGCCGCGGCACTCGTGGTACTTCCGGATTACCAGCAGGCCGGCGAACTCCCCCTGGCTTCCCGCGTTCGGCATCAGCGATACCCGCGAGAACCCCGTGATCTCGGCCAGGGACGCCTCGAGCTGACTGAACAACTGGAGATAGCCCTGGGCCTGGGAGAGCGGCTGAAAGGGATGGAGTCGGTTGAACTCGCGCCAGCCGACGGGCATCATCTCGGTCGTGGCGTTGAGCTTCATGGTGCAGGAACCGAGCGGAATCATCGCCGACGTGAGCGAGAGATCCTTCGCCTCCAGCCGCTTGATGTATCGCAGCATCTCGGTTTCGCTCTGATGCCGATGGAAGACGGGGTGGGTCAGGAACGGGCTGGTGCGCGCCAGCTCAGGCGGGATTGGCGACTCGGTATGGGTTCCGGTGTCTCCCAGCATGTGCGGCAGGGCCACATCAAGCGAAAAGATCGAGATCAGGTCCGAGAGATCGGCCACCGAGACCGTCTCGTCCAGAGATACGCACAGGTGGTGCTTATCGAGAACTCGCAGATTGATCCGGCGCGACCGTGCAGCGTCGAGGATGCGAGGCAGGTTGGCCGGCCTGACCTCGACGCAGACGGTGTCGAAGAAGTGGTTGTGCACCAGGTGATAGCGAAGCCGCCTGAGCGCCGAGGCGAGGAGCCGGGCCTGGGTGTGCACCCGCTCCGCGATGCGCTTGAGCCCGCGTGGTCCGTGGTACACGGCATACATGCTGGCCATGACCGCCAGCAGGACCTGCGCAGTGCAGACGTTGCTGGTGGCCTTGTCGCGCCGGATATGCTGCTCACGGGTCTGCAGTGCCATCCGGAGCGCGAGCCGGCCGCTCACATCCTTGGACACTCCGATGATGCGGCCAGGCAGGTGCCGCTTGTGCTCCTCCTTCACCGCGAAGAACGCGGCGTGCGGGCCGCCGAATCCCATGGGCACCCCGAACCGCTGGGAGTTCCCGACCGCGATGTCCGCACCCCATTCACCCGGCGGGACCAGCAGCGTGAGGGCGAGCAGATCCGTCGCCGCGGTCACCAGGGCTCCCGCCTGATGGGCTCGCTCGCAGACACTCCGGAAGTCCCGGACTCCGCCATCGGTCGCCGGGTACTGGACCAGGCACCCGATGACCTCCGCTCCGAAGGTGAACTCCTCGGCGCGGCCGACCCGTACGGTGATGCCGCGCGCCCAGGCCCTGGTCTTCACCACGGCAATGGTCTGCGGGTGGCAGCCCTCATCCACGAGGTAGGCAGGTGTACCGCTCACCCGCTTCACGGCCAAGGTCAGATTCATGGCTTCGGCCGCGGCGGTCGCCTCATCGAGCAGGGACGCGTTGGCGACCGGCAGCCCGGTGAGGTCGGAGACTACGGTCTGGAAATTGAGGAGCGCCTCCAGCCGCCCCTGTGAGATTTCCGCCTGGTAGGGCGTATAGGCGGTGTACCACCCCGGGTTCTCCATGATGTTGCGCTGGATGACCTGGGGGGTAAACGTCCCGTAGTATCCCATCCCGATATAGTTGCGGCACAGGCGGTTCTGTGAGGCAATACCTCGGATCGCCACCAGCGCCTCCCGCTCGCTCCGGTTGGGAGGCAGGTCGAGCGGGCCCGCCAGCCGGATGTCCGGGGGGATCACTGCGTCGATGAAGGCGTCGAGCGTCTCGTAGCCGAGGACGCGCACCATGTCGGCGATGTCCTCCTGCCGGGGGCCCAGGTGGCGGCTGACGAAGCGATCGGTGCGGAGCAGGGTGTAGGAGGCGTCGGGTTGGGTCATTGCGGGAGCAGTGTTAGGCGTCCATGGGCCCGAGGGGCCCGAAGAAGGCAAACGCCCCGCGCGAAAGGCGCGGGGCGTCGTGTCGGATCGCATCACACACGGGGCGTCATCCGCCGATGTGTGCCGTGTACGCCGTCGCCGACAGCAGCCCACTCAACTCGGAGGGGTCGCTCGGCCGCAGCCGGACCATCCAGCCACCGGCGTATGGATCCCGGTTGATGATACCCGGATCGGCTTCCAGGGCGGCGTTGGATTCGACCACCTCGCCGGACACCGGGCAGAACAGCTCCGAAACCGCCTTGACGGCCTCCACCGTTCCGAAGACCGCCATGCGGCTGAAGCGCGCGCCAGGCTTGGGAAGATCCACGAAGACGATGTCGCCCAGCTCACCCTGCGCGTAGTCGGTGATCCCGATCTCGACGATCGCGGGATCGGCGGTCCGGCGGACGAATTCGTGCTCCGCGGTGTAGAGCAGGTCGGCGGGGATGTTGGCCACGAGAGACTCCGGGGGTTTCGTGCGGCCAACGATAGACGGAGGGGTGGAGCAGATCAAGTAGCTCGGCGGGCGGGCGCATTCATTACATAGATATTCAGCCAACCGCGCGCCGATCAGCCCTGGGCGAGTCGGGCCAGCGCTTCCCAGACCGCCCGAGCGCGTTCCTCCAGCAGGCTCCGGTCGCCATCATTCTCGATAATGAACGCCCCCTCATGGCGCGGCCCACCCCGCCAGGCGCGCTTGGGGCCGCTGGGTTGCTGCGCAGCCATGAGCCGGCGTGCCTCGGTCTCTTCCATGCCGCGATCGCGCTGGAGCCGCGCCAGCCGCACCGCTTCCGGTGCGTCCACCAGCACCACCGCGTCGAATTGCCCGGGGTCTGCCACCTCGAACAACAGCGGGATGTCGCTTACCACGATCCGCTCGCCGCGGCGCCGCGCCTCCTCCACACGGGCAATGCCCAGCATCCGCACCGCGGGATGGACGATCGCCTCGAGCGCGCGGCGCGCCTCGGGGCTCGCAAGCACCACCTGCCGCAGCTTGGGACGATCCAGGGAGCCGTCTGAGAGCAGGATGGCGGGGCCGAATCGGCCGACGATGGCGGCCAGCACCGGGGAACCCGGGGCTTCGACCTCCCGCACCAGCTGATCGGCGTCGATGATGGTGGCGCCCGAGCGCCGGAACAGCTCGGCCACGCTGGACTTGCCAGCGGCGATGTTTCCGGTGAGAGCGACGTTCAGCATGAGGCTCGGAAGATCGGCGGCAGCAGTGAGGGAGGTCGCGGGCCACGCGCGGCGGCGCCGCAGCCGGCGCGATCAGAGGAGCGCCGTCTGATCCTCGTCCTTGCGGGGTACCCGGTGGCAGTGGCGGCAACGGGCTTCGTACGATTCACGCCCGCCCACCAGGATCGTGGGGGAGTCGTAACGGGCCGGCTTGCCGTCCACGAGTCGCTGGTTGCGGGTCGCGAGGTCGCCGCAGATCACGCAGATCGCCTGCAGCTTGTCCACCGACTCCGCGATGGCCAGCAGGTTGCCCATCGCACCGAAGGGCTCGCCTCGAAAATCGGTATCGGTGCCGGCCAGGATCACCCGCACTCCCCGGGCGGCCAGCGCGCTCGCCACCGTCACGATCTCGGGATCGAGGAACTGCGCCTCGTCGATGGCGACGAGTTCGGTATCGGGGCGGACCAGGCGGAAAATCTCGGCCGCCGAATCCACCGGTGCGGCTTCGATCTCCCGCCCATCGTGGGTCGAGACGCTGTACAGGCCCGCGTACCGGGCGTCGAGGTGTGACTTGAACACCTGAACCCGGCGGCGCGCGATGATTCCCCGGCGGACGCGGCGGATGAGCTCCTCGCTCTTGCCGCTGAACATCACCCCGGTGATCACCTCGATCCAACCGGGACGCGACCCGTGATACATCCGGCAAGCCTCTGATGGAGGAAGCGAGCGGTGACGATACGGCCGCGCCGGGACGGGGTCAAGCGATCCGGTGAGACCGCTTGCGGCGCTTCCGAAGACTTCGCTATACTGAGCGCCCCGACGTCGCCTCTTCCAGCCCGGAGCCCCGCGTGAACAAGCAGCAGCTGGTGGTCGCGCTCGCGGCCAGGATCAGCCGGTCCAAGGCGGATGCGGCCCGCATCGTCGATGCCCTGTTCGGCGGGGCGGGGCTGATCGCCGAGGAGCTCCG
>DASPUE010000310.1:0-2924 GCA_035623055.1 Gemmatimonadales bacterium | reverse complement strand
TGAATGCGCAGGGCGAGGACGTCGTCTCCGGCACCCGGAACGTCGAGGACATCGCCCGGCTCAAGGAGGAGATGCCCCAGGCGTTCGGGGAGCTGGACCGGATCTCCCGGATCCTGGAGCGGCACTTCCGCGACGTGCAGGACATGGAGTTCACCATCGAGCGTGGCAAGCTGTACATGCTGCAGACCCGGCGCGGTCAGCGCTCCGGCCAAGCCGCGGTCCGGATCGCCTGCGAGATGGTGGACGAGGGGCTCATCGATGAGAACGAGGCGGTGGCGCGGATTCCGCCCCACGACCTCAACCAGCTGCTGCATCCAACAATCGACGCCGACAGCCAAGTTGATCTGCTGACCACCGGCCTCCCTGCTTCACCTGGGGCGGCGTCTGGCGCCGCAGTGTTCAACGCCGATCTCGCCGAGCAGCTGGCCCGCAAGGGAGACGCGGTGATCCTGGTGCGGCGAGAGACCAGCCCCGAAGACTTCCACGGGATGGTGGCGGCGAAGGGGATCCTCACCGCGCGGGGCGGCATGACCAGTCACGCGGCGGTGGTGGCTCGCGGCATCGGCAAGCCCTGCGTGGCCAGTGCCCAGCGCCTGGAGGTGAACGAGGAGGCAGGCACCTTCTCGGTCAACGGCCGTTCCCTCAAGCAGGGCGATTGGATCACCATCGATGGCGGGACCGGACAGGTCTACGGCGGCAAGGCCACGCTCAAGGAGCCGGCCCTTTCCGGGAACTTCACCCGGCTCATGCAATGGGCGGACAAGGTGCGGCACCTGCGGGTGCGGGTGAACGCGGACACGCCGGCGGACGCGCACCGGGGCCGGGATTTCGGCGCGGAAGGGATCGGGCTCTGCCGCACTGAGCACATGTTCTTCGAAGGCGACCGCCTCACCGCGATGCGAGAGATGATCCTGGCCCAGGATACCGAGGGCCGGAAGAAGGCGCTCGCCAAGCTGCTGCCGATGCAGCGGGGGGATTTCGAGGCCATCTTCCGAGCGATGGAGGGATATCCAGTCACCATCCGGCTGCTCGACCCGCCGCTCCACGAGTTCCTGCCCAAGGAACGGGCCGAAGTCGAGGAGATGGCGACGGCGCTGCAGAAGCCGGTGGACGAAGTCCAGCGGATCATTCACGGGATGGAAGAGGCCAACCCGATGCTCGGCCTCCGGGGCTGCCGGCTGGGGATCATCTACCCCGAGATCACCGCCATGCAGGCGCGAGCGATCTTCGAGGCGGCTTGCGCGGTGGCGAGGCGGAAGGGTCGAGTACAGCCCGAGGTCATGATTCCACTCGTCGCCAACGTGGTGGAGTTCCGGAAGCAGGCGCTCCTGGTGCGACAGGTCGCGGAAGAGGTGTTCCGCGAGAAGCAGATCACCGTGCCCTACCTGCTCGGCACCATGATCGAGCTGCCGCGCGCGGCACTCACTGCGGATGAGATCGCCCGCGAGGCGCAGTTCTTCTCCTTCGGAACCAACGACCTCACCCAGACGACGTGGGGACTGTCGCGGGACGATGCCGGTCGCTTCCTGCCCTACTACCTGGAGCATGCTATCGTCGAGGACGACCCCTTCCAGGTGCTGGATCAGGGCGGCGTCGGCAAGCTCATCGAGATGGCTTGCCAGCTCGGCCGAAAGACCCGGGCCGACCTCAAGCTCGGCATCTGCGGCGAGCACGGCGGCGAGCCCCGGTCGGTGGGCTTCTGCGACAGCCTGGGGATGAACTACGTAAGCTGTTCACCGTACCGGGTGCCGATCGCCCGGCTAGCCGCGGCGCAGTCGGCGCTGGCGGAACGGGGCACGATGGATCGGACCCGGGCGACGGTGTAGTCGCCCGGACCGCAGTCGACGGTCACCTCGGTACCCGCATGGAACCTCTCAAGCTCGACCCACCCACTACAGCACTGATCGTCATCGACCTCCAGCGCGGAATCATGGGACGCCCCGTGGAGCCACATTCGGCGCCCGCGGTCCTCGCCCGTGCGGTGCAGCTGGCGGAGGCCTGCCGAGCCGGCCGCGGCCTGGTTGTCCTGGTCCGAGTAACGCCGTCGCCTGATGGAAAGGACCGGCTCACGCCGCGATCCGATCAACCGCTCGCGGCGGCGGGACCGCTCCCGCCGGACTACGCCGAGCTCGCCCCGGAGCTGGGGCCCAAGCCGGGAGATCTGGTCATCACCAAGCGCCAGTGGGGAGCGTTCTATGGAACGGAGCTCGACCTGCAGCTCCGGCGGCGGAAGATCGGCACGCTGATCTTCGCGGGAATCGCGACCAACTACGGGATCGAATCAACCGCGCGGGATGCCTACGAGCGGGGGTACGAGCAGGTGTTCGCGGAAGACGCCATGAGTGCCATCGGAAGCGGCGCCCACCAGTTCGCCGTCACCACGATCTTTCCGAGACTCGGCCTGGTGCGGAAGACCGACGAGGTACTCGCGGCGCTCAAGCGGAGTTGAGTGCTGGGTTGGTGTCCCAGGCGAGAAGCGACAGGTCGACGTCCTCGCCGGGGAGCCGAACAGTCCGCTCGTAGGTAAACCCGGTTTTCTCCAGCACCCGCAACGAACTCTGGTTGGTGGGCAGCACGATCGCCACCAGCCGGCGGAGCCCCAACTGCCGAGCCGCGTAGTCCCTGACCGCACGAGCGGCCTCGGCGGCGTAGCCCCGGGACCAGTGTTCCGGCAGGAACGCGAAGCCCAGATCGACGTCCTCGAGCGCCTCGCGCTTGAGCAACCCGCAGGTGCCGATCCCCACGCCGGTCTCTCGCAGCACCACCAGGTACAATCCGAACCCGTGGCGCTCGTAGCTCGCCAGGGCGCCGTTGGTGAGGTACACCGCTGCCTCCTCGACCGTACGGACCCCGCGATCGCCGATGTTCGCGATGAACGAGGGCTGGTTGAGGAGGTCGAGCATGAACTCCGCGTCGGCGGTGGA
>DASPUE010000309.1:0-2923 GCA_035623055.1 Gemmatimonadales bacterium | reverse complement strand
TGAGGTCGGCGGGATGGTCGTCGCCCAGCTCGTGGGCGGCCTCCCGCATCGCCTCCTGTTCCAACAGCAGTCGGGCGATGAGCACCAGGTCGCGGCACCGGGCTTCGGCGATGACCGCATCGCGGTAGCCGGCGCTACCTTGGCGCTCGGCCACGGTGAGGTCCCGAAGCGCAGCCTGCTGCAGCAATCCCACCATCGTGAACCGGCGTCCCTGCGCTCGACGGACCTCATCGCGCTGGGCCGCCAGCGTGCCGAACACGGCTTCCTGCAGACCGGGATACTGAGCCACCTCCAGCGGCACTTGCTGCCAGAGCCCCGGCACCGGCCGGCTCAGCTGTCCGCGCACCATCTCCTGCACCGCGAAAACCGTATCGCCCGTCATCGTAGCGTAGCGCCAGCAGGCTCGCCCCAGTGATCCCTCCCGGCCCCAGAGGGTGCGCAGGTACTCGTGGCGCTGCTGATCGTTCGGGACGGCTGGTTTCATTGGGTCGAATCTCACATTCTTCTCGGGGCGCCGTTCACTCGGTCGGCGAGCGGCTCGGGTCGAGTGCCTTCCGGGTCCCACAGGAAAGCAGCAACCGTGCCTGATCCGACCGGCTCCGGCATCCACGGGCAAGGTCATGGTGGGCAAGCAGATAGAAGGCCCCGCCGCCCGCTGTCGCGGCGCCTCCACGAATTCACCACGGATCGACGCCGGGAATTCTGCGTGATCACGGCCACCCTGCACGAGGAGTTCTCCAGTGGGCGAAGCAGCTAGGTCACGGTGGCCCGCGTGGGCTCCCGCACTCCTTATTGTAGCGGTGACCCTGGCCGCCTCGGCCAGCTCCCTCGGCAACGGCTTCGCCTACGATGACGTGCACGCCATCGGCAACAACGAGCAGCTCCACACGCTGGCCGAGCCCTGGCGCTTTTTTACCGAGACCTACTGGCCGCCTGGCAAGTTCGGTGGGGGATCTACCCTTTACCGTCCCATCACCAGCCTCAGCTTCGCCATCGAGTGGGCCGTGGGGGGTGGTTCCCCTGCGGTGTTTCACCTGACCAATGTGCTTCTCTATATCTGCGTCTGCCTCGCGGTCCTGGCGCTCGCGCGCGCCCTGCTGCCCGATTGGGTGGCGCTTCTCGCCGCCGCGCTCTTCGCGGCGGACCCTCTCCACGTGGAGGCAGTCGGCAACGTCGTCGGACAAGGGGAATTGTGGGCGGCCCTGTTCTCCGTGCTGGCGGTTCTGGTGTTTCTGCGCGCGAGGAATGCCGCCGGTCTCAACCACGAAGCCCGGCTCTGGCTCTACGGCTACTACTTCCTCGCCTGCCTCTCCAAGGACAACGGTCTCATCCTTCCAGGGTTGCTGCTCGCGGCCGAGTTCACCGTCGTGCAGGACCCCCGGCCGCTCCGCGATCGGCTCAGCGCACTGGCCTCCTTCTGGGGAATCTTGATCGGAGTGGGAGTGGTGTACCTGGTACTCAGGACCCACGTCACCGGAAGCCTGGCGGGAGATTTTCCTAACATCCTGATCGGGACCGCCACCTATCCCGAGCGCCTCTTCACGATGTTGCGGGTCGCTCTGGAGTGGCCGCGCCTGCTCCTGTGGCCGGCGCATCTGCAGGCGGATTACTCGCCCCTCGACTTCGTGCGGGAAACCAGCTTCGGCCCACTGCAGTTCGCTGGTCTCGGGATGCTGGTGACCGCCGTCTGGCTCACGGTCTGGAGCTGGCGACGCCGGCCCATCGTGGCCTTCGGGATGCTGTGGATCGGAGTGGCGATCTTTCCCGTCAGCAACCTGGTGCTCAAGGCGGGGATCGTGCTCGCCGAACGCACGCTGTTCCTGGCGAGCGTGGGAGCGGCACTGGCGGTAGGGGCTGGCCTGGCGGCGGTCTTCGAAGTGGAAGGACTGACCCGGCGACTGGCGCTGGCCGGCGCAACAGTGGTGATCGTGCTGGGTTGCTGGCGCAGTGCCCTTCGGCAGCCGGTGTGGCGGGACAGTGCGACGCTCTTCGCGCAAACCGTCCGTGACGCGCCTCGAAACTACCGGGCCCACTGGACCTACGGGCTCAGCCTGTTCGAGCGGGGCTACCACGAGTCCGCGTTCACCGAGATGGCGACCGCCATCGGCCTCTATCCGGCCGACCCGACGCTGTACTCCGACACCGGTGACATCTATCGCACCGCCGGCCAGTGCGACCGGGCAATTGACTTCTACAACCAGGCGCTCGCGATTGCGCCTGACATGAAATACACCCGCTCCAGGCTGGCCTCGTGCTATATGCGGACCGGGCGCTTCGCCGACTCCCGCGCGGAGCTGCGACGACTGGTGGCTGACGGGTACCCCGAGTTCGGTTCGCTCATCGCGTCTGTCGACAGCGCCGAGGCGGCGGCCTCATCCACCTTTCGCTGAGGAACCACCGTGGCCGAGACCATGACCGCCACCCGAGGCCCCGGATTCGACGTCGAACTGGTACGCCGCCATTTCCCGGCGTTGGGCCAGCAGTACGGCGGACGCCCGGTCGCATACTTCGACGGGCCAGGCGGTACCCAGGTTCCGCGGTCGGTGGCCGAAGAGATGGTAGACTATCTCTATCATCACAACGCCAACACCCACTGGGCCTACCCGACCAGCGAGGAGACCGATGCGCTGATCGCGGAGGCCCGTGAGGCGTTCGCCGATTTCCTCGGAGCCAGCCGGGACGAAATAGCGTTCGGCGCCAACATGACAACCCTCACCTTTCACCTCGCCCGGGCGATCGGCCGGCGCCTGGGACCGGGTGATGAGATCGTAGTCACTGAGCTCGACCATCACGCCAATATCGCTCCCTGGCAGGCGGTGGCCCGGGAGCGGGGAGTAAACCTTCGGACCGTTCGGTTCGATCCGGCCACCGGGGAGTTGGACTGGGATTCCTTCGAGGCCGCGGTGGGAGCCCGGACCCGGGT
>DASPUE010000308.1:0-4040 GCA_035623055.1 Gemmatimonadales bacterium | reverse complement strand
CTCGAGCAACCCCCGTGGCATCTCCATCGAGCCGACTGGAACCTACGCCTTCATCGTGCGGGGCTCGCTCGATCCCTCGCTCGAGGTGCGGCAGGTCAGCGATGGCTCGAGCGTGACCAGAGTCGTCGCCAAGGCGCCGCGGTACGTGGTGGCGACCTCGACCGATGCCTGGGTCGGCGACTCGGGCACGACGGCGACCAACGGCCAGGTGCGGCGCTACAACCGGAGCGTTGGAGACTTCACCGACTCGGTCATGGTCGGGGCCAACCCCTACGGGATCGATATCACGCCGAACGGGAATTTCGTCTACGTGGCGAATAAGGATTCGAACACCGTCTCGGTGATCAACACCAGCACGCTGACCCGGGTGGCCAACATCGCGGTCGGCAGCGCGCCCTGGGGCGTGAGAGTCACCCCGAATGGCTCGTTCGTGTACGTGGCCAACTCGGGCGCCAATACCGTCTCTGTCATCTCGACCGCCACCAACACGGTAACGGCGACGGTGACGGTGGGGAGCAATCCGCGCGGGCTGGCCATCACCGCGGCGGGTGACATCGTGTACGTCGCGAACTCCGGCAGTGGAACAGTCTCGCGGATCGCGACAGCCACCAACACCCTGACAGGCTCGGCCATTACGGTGGGCGGTACGCCGAGCCACATCGCGTTGCGGAACGTGCAATAGACTCCGTATCCTTGGCGGCGTCGCGACGATCTACCGCGCCGCCGCTCTGGGATGAAGGGTTGCTGGAAGGGCCAAAACCCGAAGCGTCGCGACGAGATATTCGTCGCGACGCTTTTGGTTTGCACTAGCGGCTCCCATGCGCCCATCCAATCGGCGCATGAGGCCCGACGTTCTATGCGGGAGCCGAGCCGAGCAGTTGAGAGGCGATTTCCTTCCCAATAGCGAGCGAGGCCGTTGCCGCAGGGGAGGGGGCATTGAGGACATGCACTTGGCCAGGGCTCTGGACCAGGGCGAAATCGTCGAGCAGCCGGCCAGAGCGATCGACGGCTTGGGCGCGGACCCCACTCCCCCCCGGAGCGATGTCGGCATCCGTGAGCGTGGGCAGAAGGGCTTGCAACGACGTGAGGAATCGCGATCGGCTCAATGACCGGCGCATCTCGTCGAGCCCATTGCGCCACTGGCTGCGCACCATCCGCCAAAACCCCGGGAATGCTGCCCAGTCGGCAACGTCCCTGAGCGATACATCCCGCCAGCGATAGCCTTCCCTGCGGAAAGCCAAGACCGCGTTGGGCCCCGCCTCAACAACTCCGTCGATGCCCCGGGTGAAGTGGACCCCCAGGAAGGGGAGGGCGGGGTCTGGGACTGGGTAGATGAGACCCCGGACCAGCCCTGCCCGCTCGGGACGCAGCGTGTAGTACTCTCCCCTGAAGGGGACAATGCGGATGCCCGGATCGAATCCCGCCATCCTGGCGATCCGATCGCTCTGAAGTCCCGCGCAGTTCACCAGCTGGTTGGCCGGGACGGGTCCTTGAGTCGTTTCGAGGACATTGCCGCCGTTGCCGCGCCGTATGCGCAGGACTCGGCACCCGGTCCTCACCTCCCCGCCCAGCCGGGTGAGCCGCCCGGCCATCGCTTCGGTCACGGCGGTGTAGTTGACGATCCCGGTGTCTTCGATCCACAGACCCGCGATGCCCTTTACCTCCGGCTCCCGGTCCCGGATTTCAGCGGCGTTGAGCCGCCGCAGGGTGACCCCGTTGGCCCGGCCTCGTTCCTCGAGCGTTGCGAGCCTGGGCAATTGGGCTTCCTGGGTGGCGACAACCAGCTTTCCGGTGCGGCGGTGGGGTACTCCTTCCTCCTCGCAGAATCGGTACATCGCGGTCAGCCCGTCTCGGCAGGTCCTCGCCTTGAGCGAGCCGGGCTTGTAATACAGGCCGGAATGGATGACCCCGCTGTTATGGCCGGTCTGGTGCGGGGCCAGTCGGCTCTCCGCCTCCAGCACCACCACCGGGCACCCTCGCTCTGTCAGCGAGAGCGCGGTAGCCATTCCCACGATCCCACCCCCGACGACAACCGTTCGCTCCGCATTCCCGGCCATTTCTCACCTGGTCGTTCGGGTAGAACTTCGGGCCTTGGTCGGGGGCAGGTTCGATGCCACCCATCCCGCCCCCGGGGCTCCGGATGGCGTGTAATTTGCCCTCCAAACAGGGTTCAAGATCCCCGGCCGGCGCCAGTCCCGCCATGGTGCACTCTGTCCCGAGGCTGGTCCGCTTTCCAGCCTGGCGCCAACGCATTCGGAGGTTCCGTGTCGCCCGAGAGCGCTCTCCTTCATGGACTCGCCTTTCCCAACGTGTCAGCCGCGACTCGAGCCCTTCAGGAGCGAGCCCATGCCCTGATTCCGGGTGGGGCTCACACCTACGCCAAGGGCGATGATCAGTATCCGGTCGAGGCGCCGCCGTTTATCGCGCGGGGCCGCGGTTGTCACGTCTGGGACCTCGACGGCAACGAGTTCATCGAGTACGGGATGGGGCTGCGGGCGGTCGGTCTCGGCCACGCCTTCGCCCCGGTGATCGATGCGGTCGCACGGGAACTTACCCACGGGACCAATTTCGTCCGGCCCAGTCCGATCGAAGTGGCCTGCGCCGAGCAGTTCCTGCGCTGCGTGCCCGGCATGGACATGGTGAAGTTCGCCAAAAACGGATCGGACGCCACCACGGCCGGCCTCAAGTTGGCGCGGGCCTACACCGGGCGTGACCTGGTCGCGATCTGCGGCGACCAGCCCTTCTTCTCCACCGATGACTGGTTCATCGGCTCGACCGCGATGATGGCGGGCATTCCCGAAGCCATACGCGACCAGACGCTCAAGTTCCGGTTCAACGACGCGGCTACCCTCGAGCAGTTGTTTCGCAGCCATCCGGGCCGCATCGCCTGCGTGGTGCTGGAGGCCGAGACCAGCGTGGCGCCAGCGCCCGGATTCCTTGCCCAGGTCCGTCGCCTGTGCACCGAGCACGGCGCGGTGCTGATGCTGGACGAGATGATCACCGGATTCCGATGGAGCGTGGGCGGCGCGCAGCAGGTGCATGGGATCGTGCCGGACCTGTCATCCTTCGGCAAGGCCATCGCCAACGGCTTCGCCCTGGCGGCGCTCGCCGGAAAGCGGGAGATCATGGAACGTGGGGGCCTCCGTCATCCGCACGACCGGGTCTTCCTCCTTTCCACGACCCACGGCGCCGAAACCCACTCGATGGCCGCGGCCATCGCGACCATGCAGGTCTACCGCTCCGAGCCGGTGATCGAGACTCTCTACCGTCAGGGCGAGCGGCTCCGCGCCGGCGTCAACACGATGATCTCCCGCCACGGCGTCGAAGGGTGCGTCGAGGTCATGGGGCGACCCTGCAACCTGGTCTTTGCGACCCGCGGGCCGGACCGTCAGCCGTCGCAGCCCTATCGGACGCTGTTCATGCAGGAGTTGATCCGGCGTGGGATCCTCGCACCCTCGTTCGTGGTGAGCTACTCCCACAGCGACGACGACATCGACCGGACCATCGAGGCCGTGGACGGTGCGCTCGAGATCTACCGCCGGGCCCTCAATGATGGGGTCGAACCGTTTCTCGCCGGCCGGCCGGTCAAGCCGGTTTTCCGAGCGCGCAACTAGCGGAGCCGCCCCGCGCCCTGGTACAGGCGCTCGTAGCTCGCGACCATCTGGGATACGTCATACTGGTCCCTGGCTCGGGTCTGCGCGACCTGGGCCAGGGCCTTTCTTCGTGCGGGTTCCGCGAGCACCCGTTCCCACGCCGCCGCGAGGGCCGCCGGATCCTCGGACGGCGAAAGCAACTCGCCCAGTTCGCTTCCCAGCACTTCACGGTTCCCCCCGACGTCGGTGACCACCGGGCAGAGTCCCGCGGACATCGCTTCCAGGAGCGAGATGGAGGTGCCTTCGCTGCGGGAGGCCAGGGTGAAGAGATCGAAGGCGGCGTGCAGATCGTGCACGTCATCCCGCCAGCCCAGCAGGCGCACCGAGTCGCCGATTCCGAGTCGAGCCGCCTGCGCCTGGAGTGCCGTCCGCTCCGATCCATCCCCG
>DASPUE010000307.1:0-7231 GCA_035623055.1 Gemmatimonadales bacterium | reverse complement strand
AGCGCGAGAACGATCGGGAAGTAACGCAGGAGGCCGGGTCGCCGCGGGCGGAGCACCGCCCTGGCGGGCACCTCGAGCGCCTGAGCGCGTTCGGCGCCTTCCAATTCCGTCAACAGGCGCGCGCCGTCCTCCGCCAGGGAGACCAGCAGTACCCGCTCGCCGACCCGGAGCAAGGCCACGCCCTGCTTGGGCCCGACGCTGACCCGCCGCAAGATCTCGAGCGCGAGCCCACCGGCCTCGGCGCCAGCTCCCGGGCCGAAACGACGGAGGGCCCATATCCCGAGCGCGAGACAGCCCACCGTAATGCACAACGACGCCATGGCCGCGAGCATCAGACGGGTTCGCGGTGGGTTGCGGGGTGTTCGTTGCCTGGAGTGATGCGGGTGATGCGGACCCCGAAGTGCTCCCCGATCACGACGACCTCACCCTCCGCCAGCTTTCGGTCGGAGACGTAGATGTCGATCGGTTCCCCGACCATCCGGTCGAGCTGAATCACCGAGCCGCTACCGAGCTCCAGCACCTCCTGCACCGTCATGTGCGTCCGGCCGAACTCGATGGCCACGGGGAGGGAAACATCGAGCAGCGTCCCCAGGGGAGCTCCGCCTGCACCCGTCGGACCCGCCGGGCGCCCGCCGGCGTGCGGCTTGAGCTCCGAGAGATCGGGGGCCCTGGTGGCCGACTCTGCCGCGGCGCCCTTCGCGCCGCCCGCCAGGCGATCGATGTCTTTCTGGTCCATGAGTTACACCAACCTTCCGCGTGAAGTCTTGGGGGCGCCGTCGGGCCGGTCCGGCTCAAGCACGTGGGAGATCCTGAGGCCGACGTAACGCCGGCTCTGTCCGAGGCTGCCGAGAAAGCGGCGCTGCCCGCGCACCTGCAGTTCGACGGGGACGTCCGAGGGATGTCCGGTGTGGATGACCTGGCCCACTTCGAGGTGGCCCAGATCGACGGCCCGGAGCTGGAACAGGGGAAAGCGAGCCCGCACCTCGAGTCGCGAGGCGCGCAGGGTATGCTCGATGGTCCGCCGCGCTGCATCCCGCTCCGCGGGAGTAGTACGGACGCTGTGGAAGTGCCTAGTCGGCTTCTCCTGCAGAAACGATTCCAGCGACAGCAGAGGAATGCACATCGTGATGATCCCGGTGAATGGCCCCGAGCGCACCTCGATGTTGCTCACCAGGACATTGTCCTCCCGATTGGCCACCTGCAGGGCGTCGGGCGAGGACTCGAACCCGCTGTACTCCGGCTGAAACGCGAGGTGCTCCGCCCAGGCTTCCTGCACCAGCGCCCACACCTTGTCCGCGACGCCACGCACGACCGATCGCTCCAGCAGCGTGAGTGGCCGGCTGAGTTCCTGCGGCTCGCCTGGACCGCCGAACAACCGGTCGATCAGGTAATAGGAGAAGTCGGTGCCGAGGTCGAGCACCCCCTGCCCGCCCACGCGATCGCCCAGCGCGTACACGTAGGCCGCGCAGGGGGTCGCCAGCGAGAAGATGAACTCGGCGAATGTCGCCTGTTCCACGCTCCCCAGCGTCACGTCGACCGCGGCTCTGAGTCGTGAGGAAAAGAGGGCCTGCAGCGACACTGCGATCCGCTGATAGAAGCCGTTGAGCAGCGCCTGACGGTCCTTGGCGATCCGGGGAGGACGGAGAAAGTTGTACGGGATGACCTCGACCGCTCCCTCGGCGGGGGAACCTGGCGCGGCCCCCTTGAGGAGCGAATCGACATCCGCCTGCGAAAAGACGTCGGCCATCAGTCGCTCACTGGATGACGAACTGAGGAACGAAGACCCGGAACGCGACCTTGGGTCCGGCGACCGCGGAGATGACTCCGGCGATCTTGACCTTCAGGCTGTCTCGGGCTCCGGGAGCGGTGAGCTGCGCCATCGTCTCGGTTTCCAGAATCGAGGTGATCCGGTCGCGCAGCTCCACCTCGCGCTCCTTGAGGACCTTCTGCGCCTCATCGTTGGCAACGGCGATAGCCACGCTGGTCATCAGGAATCGCGTCCCCTGCGAGCCAGCCGGGTTGACGATGATGTTGGAGAGTTGGACGAACTTGCTCTCACCACCCTCGCCGCCCTTGCCTTCCGACGTATGGGCGGTGGAATCGCCCTGGGCCGGTGCCGCCAGCGAGTCGCCGTGAGCGGCGGCCGGCATCCGGTGGGCAAGGATCTTCGGGGCCACCAGGAACGCGGCTACCAGTCCGCCCAGCAGGGCACCGCCGAAGGTGAGGGCCGCGATCATGCCGAGCTTCTTGCCGCCGGCCGCCGCCGGGGCCTCGAGGGGGGGCGCCGCTGCCGTCTCTGCCATCGCCGAGGATCTCCTGGGTGGTCACCTTCGCCGGAATTGCCGCCGTCACCGGTGCCAAAGGCAACGTGCGTACCACGCGGGGCAGGAGCCCTAACTCGTGCTGGGAGCGTGACGTAGAGCGGAGGGAGAAGCCACGGAGCTAATGGAGGGGAAGTTTCTGCCGAGCCGGCGGGAGCGAGTTGCCGGGAGTCTATACACGCGCCATGAGAGACGCGGCAGGGCGGCCCTCCGTCGACTACCCGGAGGGACCGCCCCCTGTATCCGCCCTCCCTGTCAGGCTACTGCTTGAGGCCCACCAGGGTCTGCAGCATCTCGTCCGAGGTCTGGATGACCTTCGCGTTGGCCTGGAAGCCGCGCTGCGCGATGATCATGTTCGTGAACTCCTGCGACAGGTCGACGTTGGAGTTCTCCAGCGCGCCCGGGGTGATGGTCGACTGATTGCTGGTGCCGGAGAAGCCGATGATCGCCTGCCCCGAGTTGGCCGACCCCGAGTACATGTTGTTGCCCGCCTGGAGCAGCCCGCTCGGGTTGTTGAAGGACGCCATGGCGATCTGGGCGAGCGTCTGGTTGACGCCGTTGCTGAAGTACCCGGTGATCACCCCACGGCTGTCCACACTGATATCCTGCAGGTTGCCCATCGGGTAGCCGTCCTGATTGCTGGCGACCGCGTTGGAGGCGCTGGCAAACTGGGACAGGCCGTTGATGTCGCCGAGCTTTCCGCCGTCGAGATTGATGTCGACGGGGCTCGCGCCAGTGCCGGGGTCGAACTGGAGGCTGCTGGCCCCGCCGTTGTAGCTGAAGGTCTGGAGGTGGCCGTCGCTGTCGAAGGTCACGGCCCCCGAACCGCCACCGGTGACGGCGGCCGGCTGCGGCACCGAGGCGGACCAGAGCCAGCGGTTGCTGGCGGTCGGGTCCTTAGTGAACGTCATCGACAGGCTGATCGGCGTGCCGATGGCGTCGTAGACCGTGATTGCCGCCTCGTGGGTCACGTCGGTGGCCGCCTGCAGCTGCTGATAGTTGCCCGGCCGGCTGTCGAAGAGGCTGTTGAACTGCGCCGCGCCGGCGCCGCTGCTCTGGATGTTGATGGCGCTCAGCGCATTCACGGTGCCCCCATCGGCGTTGATCACCAGCGCCCCGGTGGTGGGATCGATCTGGGCCGCGCTGATGTTGGTCAGCCCGAGCGTCGTGTTGACCGCGGTGAGCAGCTGGCCATAGGTCGTCGCTGCCCCCACCGCCAGGTTACCCTGCGGGACGGCGCTGGTACCCTTGGTGCCGTCCACGGTGATCGTGTTCCCCGCAGCCAGACCCAGGCTCACCCCGCTGCCATTGCGAAGGTCGGTGAGCAGGTCGGTCTGGGTCGCCTGGTGACTGAACTGATCGGTGACACCGGTGGCGCCGGCGGCCAGCGCCCCGTTGGCGGAGCTCAACGCCTTGAGCAGCGCGGGATTGGAGCTCGAGATGCTGAGGTTGACGGCCGATACGGCGGTGAAGTCGATGGCACCCGTCGCATTGTTCTGGGCCGCCGTCATGGTGTTGGTGCCGGTCGCGCCGAAATCGTTGTTGACCTCGGCCACGAGGTCCGCCAGCGAATGGAAGTCCTGCTTCCCGACGCCGGTGTCCTGAGTCACGTAGGTGTAGTTCCGGGTGGTGGTGCCGTCGCTCACCGTCACGGTCGTGCTGGCGGGCACCATGCCGCTGATGAGCGAATTGGCCGCGCCAGACGCATACAGGTTGGCCACGTCGGAACCGGCGCCCCCATTGGAGGTGCTCTTCTCAATGGCCAGAATCGATCCCGCGGTTGCCATGATGGTGCCGAGCGGCTGCTGCTGCGAGTCCAGGTTGCCGGTGAGCGTTACGCTGGTCGTCGCCTTGGCCGGCGACTTCTTGCCGAAGGGCAGCGCGATATCCGTGATGGCCGACCCAGTGGAGATCCGCCCGCTGGAGTCGGCGTTGATGCCCTGGACCTTGAAGCCGTTAGCCGGCGACACGAGGTTGCCGTTCGCGTCGAGCTGGAAGTTGCCGGCGCGGGTGTAGTAGGAGCGCGAACCGTCGCTCAGCACGAACAGGCCATCCCCCTGGATCGCCAGGTCGGTGGTCCCGCCCGTCGACTGCAACGTGCCCTGGGCGAAGTTCTGGTCGATGCTCCCGACCTTGGAACCCAGACCGATCTGGATCGGGTTGATGCCGCCCAGGTCACCCGGCGGACGGGAAGCGCCCTGCAGCAGCTCGGCGAACGCCTCGCTGAAGGTGACGCGCGACGACTTGAACGCCACTGTGTTCACGTTGGCGATGTTGTTGCCGATCACGTCCATCTCGGTTTGGCTGTTCCGAAGCCCCGAAACGGCGGAGAAGAGAGACCGCATCATGGTTGGCTACCCCGTCAGTTGTGAGTGATTCGGGCACGGGACGCGGCCGCCAGCGCCGCCGCTCCCGTCGATGCTTGTTCGACCTCGACCGCATTGTCGATCGGAATCGACAGCGAGCCGGCCTGCAGAATTACGGTGCCGTTCTGGAATGCCACCCCGTCGACCACCCCGGTGGTGTAGGTCGTCACCGGCACGGCGCTACCCGACGCGGCCGTTGTGGTCACGCTGTACGAGTAGGTTCCCGCGGGGAGATTGCCGAGCTTCAGTACCTGGCGCCCCGTGCCCACGTAACCCAGGTCCTGCTTGAGCACCTGCGCGCCGCTGGCATCGGTGACCGTGATGACCGTATCCCCACCGCCAGGACCGATGTCGACGGTGGCCGAGGCGGGGCCATCCTGGGGCAATTCGATCTGGTTGCCCGCGGCCAGTACGCGCCGGCCGATGAACGACGCCCCCAGGTCCGCCTTGAGCGCGAGGGTGGACAGCTGACTGGTAGCGCTCTGGTTCTGCAGAATGGTCTGAATATTCTGCATCGCCTCGAGACTGGAGAACTGTGCCAGCTCCGATGCGAACTGATCGGGACTGGACGGATTCATGGGATCCTGGTTCTTGAGCTGCGTGATGAGGAGTTGCAGGAACTGTTGCTCTCCCATCGCGGAGCTACCGGTCCCTGTCGGGGCCGGCGCTGGCGTGCTGGGCTGCGCGGGCCCAATCGGGCCCTGGGTCACGGGTGCCGTCATCGGCTTGGACTACCTCCCGCGATCTTCCGGATCGCGCTGGTGGGACCGCTGCTGGGGATTCTGTCGACTGCCCCCACGCTGCTGCCCCTGCTGGCCCGATCCCTGGCGCTGGTCGCCCGGCGGCTGTTCCGTGCCGCGGGAAGTTGAATTCGCAGTCGGTCCGGCCACCGGGGACGGAGCCCCCAACGGCATCACGGTCGAGCGGTCCGGTTCGGCCCCTTGCACCGTGATTCTCGGATCGGCGAACCCCTGCTTTGCAAGCGCCGCCTGCAGCTCATCCATCCGGCTCACGAGCTGTCGCGCGGCTTCGCTGTCTGGCGGTGAAATGACCGCACGCACCTGATTGCCGAGCACGGCCACCCGTATCCGGGTCAACCGGCCATCTACGTCGGCCACCTGCACCGTTGCGCGATCGGCAATCGCTGCCGGACGCAACGGACTCTCGGTCATGTCGGGCATGTTGCGTGCCTCGGCGTTCACGGCCTGGGAATCCGGCGATGCGCTCGCCGCCGAGTTTCTCACCAGACTGTTCGAGACCAACGAAGTCCCTGCCGCGGAGGCACTTGGCGCGTGACTTCCGGATCGAGGCCCGGATTCACGAGTCGAGTCATCCTCCCCGCCCGACGCTGCAGCACTCGGCAGCTCCTGCCGGGCCGCCGGAACTTTCCGGTCTGGCTGCTCCGAGACGTCGAGCGCGGGAGTGGCGTCTTGGGGTGCAGAGGGGGAGACAAGTCGACGCGACCCAGGCACCGTGGCCACACGGGCGTGCGTCGGAGGCAGACTCTGAATGGCTTCCTTGGCGTCACTCACGAACCGCGCAGGCACCGACGGAATAGAATCGGCATGCGGAAGGCTCCGCTTGGAATCCAACCCTTCGGCTTGGGCGAGACTCGTGTGCGGGGGCTGGGCGACATGCTCAGCAACGTCGGCGCTGGTCGGGTCTGCCGGTGCAATGACAGGAAGCGTGGTATTCGCCACTTCTGGCTCGATTGCGCTCTGCGCCTGCGGAGGCGATTGAGAGACCGAACCCTTCGTCACCTTGATGTCGACGTTCGCGTCCCCGCCGAGAATCCTGGCTAGTGCCTTGGCGAAGCCCGCTTCGCTCTTCGTCGCATCGGGCGTCAGCTGGTCCTCGTGATCTGCCGCCGGCGAAGACGGCGATTGCACCGATCCGGTACTCTGGGCGGCCCTCCCGATCAGAGGAGTATTTCTGGCGCTCGAAGGCCGAGGACCACTCGCTGACATGGCGGGCGTCCGGACCGGCTGGGACGGCGGATCTTCCAAGCGGCTGGGCGACGTATCCTCCCGCGCGACGGTGCTCTCCTCGGCAACGAGCTGGTTCGCCGAGGGAGCCACTATCGGTGGGGTCACCGCCAAGGGGACTATCGCCGGCGACTGGCTTCCTCGGTCCTCGCTCACATTGGGCGCCACGGACGACGCGCCGCTGGGCCGGCTGGGTTTCGCAGCGCGCGGGCCGGGGCTCTTGGGCGCAGGAATGGCAACCGCCCCCGTGGTTTCGGGAGACACGGGAGCGGGGGTCCCCGCTTTCGTTCCTGCAACGATCCGGCTCGGCTGGGCTGATGGCGTCGGACGGGTGTGCGAATCTGTCCGTGGTAACGGGGTGGACTCGCCCACCGGCAGAGCCAAGGGGGCCATGGAGGTGGGAACGCTGGCAGGCCGCGCCGGGGAGAGCGGCGTGTGCGTCTCAGCAGCCTCGGCCTCAGGCACCACAGGCTGAAACAGTCCGCTGCCGGTCAGCAACGTCTGGGTAGCAGGGAAACTGGCTCCGGGCCGAGGAATGGACGTCCCTGGAATCACGACG
>DASPUE010000306.1:0-10524 GCA_035623055.1 Gemmatimonadales bacterium | reverse complement strand
CGGCGAGGAATATCGGGAACATGCTGTCGGGAGTGGCCGGACCGATCAGGTGGCCGGTCGCATCGAACCGCATGGTGCTGGTAACCCAGGAGAGCGGAAGGGTCACGCCGTAGGAGGCCCGCGAGACGTAGTCTCGCACGGCCTCCGGTGATGCCGAGTCCGCGCTAGTCATCGGGGGATCCGGAGGCATCGGAACAGAGGCAAGGAGCCCCCGGAGGGCGGTGCGATCGTGGGCCGCGTCAAGGTAGATCAGACGCTGAACCCGGGAGGGCCAGCGGGCGGCGAAGTTGGACATCTCGTCTCCGCCGAAGGAATGTCCGATCAGGGTCACCCGCTCGAGGCCGAGGCTGTCGAGGGTGATACGCAGATCCTCGGCAAGCGTGCTCAGGTCGTAGCCGTCCTCTGTCCGGCTTGACTGGCCATAGCCGCGGCGAGTGATGGCGAGAACGTGGAAGCCGTCGGTGAAGCGAGGAGCGAAGTCGTCGAACTCGTGGCCGGTATCGCCGAGGCCCGCCAGGAAGACCAGCGGTTGGCCGGGCCCTCCCCAATCAAGGACCTCGAGGCTCACTCCCGGACGAATGGCGACGCAGCGAGTGCGATGCAGCGAGGGGTCCCCTGCGCTGCCGGGGGTGAGTTCCGCACAGGTGACCGGTCGCTCAGCGGAGAGCGGCGGCGCGAGCCAAGACAGCGCGGCGCCGATAAGGGCGAGAGGGAGGGTCATCGGTAGGTCTCAGGCGGGGTGAAGGTGCGGAAGCTGACGAGGCCCGCCTGACGGCCGGCAGCGGGGGGCTTCAGGACGCGCCGGGAAGCCGCTCGCGATCGGCGTTCTTGGCCAGGATCCGCTCGGTGAAGTCGAGGCGCTCATGGACCTCGGCCAATTCGGTCTTGAGCTGGTCTACCTCCGCGCGCAGCTGTTCGAACTCGCCGTCTCCGACCATCGATTGGCCGGCCCGCAGCCGCGCCTCCTCGAGGCGCATCTTCCAGATCTTGCTGAGCCCCGACATCACGATGGCAGCCACGGGAATGCTCAGCGCCACGATCGGGATGAGGAGGGCCAGCGTCCCGCTGTCCATGAGGGCTCCGGTGGGAAGTCGTCTCCAAGAAAGCGCCCGCAGGAGGAGTCTTCAATGTTGACAATCTTAATCGGGCTTATAGCTTGGGGGCGTCAACTCTACTTGAGAATTATTCTCTGCTGAGGTCGCATGCGACACTTGGCCCGAAGGATCGGGGTCGCCGGCTTTCTCTTCTTCCTTGCCAAGGGGTTGCTCTGGCTCAGCATCCCCGTTCTCCTCGCCATGAAAGACTGTTTCGAATGAGCGATCTCCCGCCGGTCTCTCCCGCATCGCCTGCGACCGTACCCGGCACGCCGACCACTGTGCTCCGGGAGGAGACTGCCTTCAAGGATGCGCTGGACCCCGAGGTTCCGTCCGAGCTGGTCCGCGGATTGGTCGAGGCCGCCGGCGAGACCTTCGACGCGGTCACCGCCATCGCCACCGCCTTGTGGGAACGGGAGAATCCACCTCCGGTCACCTGACCTGTTTCCCTACCGGGCCCTCCGCCCGGCGCCATTGCTCCTGGCGGAGGGCGTCCCGGAGCCTTGTTCCAGACTCTTGCGGTGCTCTGGATTCGGGGCATGTTATCGAAGACAGCACTCCAGATCAGCAAAGGGCACCTCGGCAGCGCGACGGGCGGGATCCGCCCGAGCGCCGCCGTTTTCCGGACCCCAGCGCCCTCACCTAGCCTGACCATGACTGACTTCTTCGCTCGGCCGGTATTTCGGGTGGAGAACGAATCCTTCACCTGGCGGGATATCCTGCTGTTCACGCATCGCCAGGGGCGCTGGATTCCTCTGCTGGAAGGGATCACCGACGGCATGGCCGCCGCGCGCCACGCCGAGACGGACGCGGATGATGACGAGCTCGACGACCTGGTCGAGACGGCCGCCGCCGAATTCCGGTACGATCGCGAGCTGATCACCGCAGAGGAAACCGAAGCCTGGTTGTCGGCGCGAGGCGTCACTGCCTCGGAATGGATGGAGTGCATCCGGCGCCAGGTCCTGCGGACCCGTTACGCGGAACGCTTGCCGGAACTCCGTCAGTCGTGGGCTCCCTCCCGGGCGGAGCTCGAAGATGCAGTACGGGTGGAGCTGTCATGCACCAGCCTCGGCCAGCGACTCGCCGAGGCTTGCGCCGAGCAGGCTGCCGCGGCCGCGGCGGTCGGTGCCTTGAACGATGCGCCCGCCCCGCCGCCGCTACCGAGCCCGCTTCCCGCCGGGCTGGATCATGAGTACACCCATAGACGCCTGCCGCTGATCGAGGCGGTCGCGCAGGGGGTCGAGCGGTTCCGTCGGCTCACCGTCACCGACGAGGCGATGGGGCGCGAGGTCCGGCAGCACAAGATGGAGTGGGTCCGGCTGGAGTGCCGGACCGTCACCTTTCCCGATCTCGTCCAGGCACGGGAGGCCGCCATGTGCATGCGCGAGGACGGCCTCGACCTCGTAGAGGTCGCCGCAAGCGCGCACCGCGACGTGGCCGAGACCCGCCTCTACGTGGACGACCTCGACCAGGGACTGCAACCGCTGCTGCTCTCCGCGATGCCCGGGGACGTCATCGGACCGACCCTGATAGGGGAGAGTCACACGCTCTTCTGCGTGCTCTCCAAGACCTTGCCGGCGGAGTCGGATCCGGAGCTCAGAGCTCGGGCGGCAGACCGTCTGCTGGCTCGCGCTCTGGCCAAGGCCGGCCGCGAGGGGACACAGTGGCTCATCCATCGATAACGGACTGCCGGTGATCGACTCCGACTTGGGCGTCGTCAGCGCCCTGCCTGTCCTCAACTTCCTTCCGCCCGACATCCGCGAGCGGGTTGCCGCCCGGTTTGCCCGCACGCACTACACCTTCGGTCAGACCATTGTCTCGGAGGGAACCCCGGCCGACGCGTTCTATGTCATGACCGCGGGACGCGCGCGCATGGTCAAGCTCGGGGAGAACGGCGACGAGGTCTCGGTGGGCGCGCTCCGGGTGGGAGACACCTTCGGCGAGACCGGGCTCCTGGAAGGGGGGACCCACCCCGCGACGGTCCGGGCCAGCTCCGACGTGGAGGTGATGCGGCTCGACCGCGCGGTGTTCGAGCCACTGCTCGCGGGGCGCCCCGAGGTGCGGGAGTATTTCGAGCTCCAGGCTCGCCATCGCCACCTGCAGCACTTCCTCCGCCAGTTCTCGACGCTGAGCCGGTTGCCGCCCGAGGCGCTCGCGGACCTGCTGCGCGCACTCGAACCCGTCGAAGTGGGGGCAGGGGAGACGATCGTCCGCGAGGAGGATCCCCCCGGCCCGATGTACATCATCGAGGAGGGGCGCTGCCGGGTGCACGTCGGCGTCGACGGGCGCCGCCGGAACGTGGCATTCCTGCGCAAGGGCGAGTTCTTCGGCGAGCAATCGGTGTTCCGCGACCAGCCGCGGGAAGGAACCGTCGAGGCGGTCACACCGGCCCGGCTCCTCCGCCTGACCCGCGAGACCTACGCGGCACTGCTCGAGCGCCACCCGGAGTTCCGCCAGGAAATCGACGACCGGCTGGCGCAGTACGACTTCCGGCACACAGCCCAGATCCCGATCGATCTCTTCCAGGAGTTGCTGCCCGCGGAGGCGCGCGCCCAGGAATTGGTCAGCGAGGACCAGGTCGACCGCGACCTGACCCGTGCCTGGGCCATTCCAAAGGTGGTGGCGCCCGCCGAGGGCGCTCCAGCGGAGCCGGAACCCGCCGTCGCGGAGACCGCCCCCTTTGCGGACGAAGAGGGTCGCTTCGTGAAGCGCGGGCGGCGCATCCGGCGCTTCCCGCACCTGTGGCAGATCGACGAGATGGACTGCGGGGCCACCAGCCTCGCGATCGTCTGCCGGCATTTCGGCAAGGCGATCAGCCTGGCCCGGATCCGCCAGCTGGTCCATACCGGCCTCGACGGGGCCAGCCTCCGCGCGATCTGCGAGGGCGCCAACGAGCTCGGGCTGGCCGCGCGTGCCGTGAAGGCCTCGCCAGAAAACCTCGACCAGATGCCCCTGCCCGCCATCGTGCACTGGGACGGGAACCACTGGGTGGTGCTGTACGGGGTCGAGGGCAAGCAGGTCCGGGTGTCGGATCCGGGAGTCGGGAAGCGGCGGGTGCCCAGAGAGGTGTTCCTGGAGAAGTGGACCGGGTACGCGGCCCTCTTCGACTATACCGACGCGTTCGAGCGCAACGAGGAAACCACCTTGGGCATCGGGTGGTTCCTGCCGTTCTTCCGCCCCCACATCAAGCACCTGGCGCAGGCCGCCGCGCTTGCGGTCATCATCAGTTCGCTGCAGATGGCGATCCCGGTCTTCACCCAGGTGATCGTGGACCGGGTGCTGGTCGAGAGAGACCTGACGCTCCTTCACGTACTCATCGTCGGCATGGCCGGGGTGGTCGGCTTCTCCCTGCTTGCCGCGCTGGTGCAGCGCTATCTGCTCAGCTGGACCGCGGTCCGCATCGACGCTTCCTCTCTAGATTTCCTCACCCGGCGGCTCTTGAGCCTCCCGATGAGCTACTTCACCAGCCGGCGCACGGGCGATATCCAGCGGCGGCTGGCTGGCATCTGGCAGATTCGCGAGATCATGGTGGAGCACGGCGTGGCCTCGCTCACCGCGGTGGCGCAGCTGCTCGCATCGGTGGCGCTGATGCTGCTCTACAGCCCGACGCTCACCCTGGTGTTCCTCTCGACCACCCCGCTCCTCATCCTGCTCATGCGGTTCGCCTCCAGTCGGCTGTTGCCGCTCTACGCCGAGCTGGAGGAGTCACACGGGCGCTACCAGTCATTCCAGATCGACGCGATCAAGGGGATCGAGACGGTCAAGTCGCTGGGCGCGGAGCACGCCTTCCGGGACCTGATGCTGCGCCAGTTCCACGGGGTAGTCCGCAAGCGCTTCCGTGCCGATTTCACGCTGATGGGCTACCAGGGCGTCGTCCACACGGTCACGCTGCTTTCGGTGATCCTGTTCCTCCTGGTCGGCGCCCAGCAGGTGATGGCAGGGGCGTTGTCGATCGGCGCTCTGGTGGCGTTCAACGCGCTGGTCGCGCTCGCCAATCAGCCGATTCTTTCGTTGCTCTCCATGTGGGACAACCTGCAGCTGGCCCGGGTGTACCTCAATCGGCTCGACGACATCTTCCAGCAGGAGCCGGAGCAGGGCCACGATCACGCTCATCTCACACCCGTCAAGTCGCTGGAAGGGCGGATCTCGTTCCGGCACGTGGGTTTCCGCTACGGCGGTCCGGAGGCCGCGCCGATCCTCGAGGGCCTGACCTTCGAGGTTCCGCCCAACACCAAGGTGGCCATCGTGGGGCGGAGCGGGTCGGGCAAGACTACGCTCATCAAATGCCTCGCCGGTCTGCTGGAACCGACCGACGGAACCATCCTGTACGATGGGATCGACCTCAAGACGCTCAATTACCGCGACCTGCGCCGGAAGATCGGGTTCGTGCTGCAGGAAAACCATCTCTTCGACGACAGCATCGCGCGGAACATCGCGTTCGGCGAAGAGGAGCCGGATCTCGACCGCGTCATGTGGGCGGCGCAGGTGGCCAACAGCCGAGAGTTCGTCGAACGGCTCCCCTTCGGCTACGACACCCGCATCGGTGAATCCGGCATCGCGCTCTCGGGGGGACAGCGCCAGCGTATCGCCATCGCCCGGGCGGTGTACCCGCGGCCACCGGTGCTGATCTTCGATGAAGCGACGAGTGCCCTCGACACCGAGTCGGAGCGCGCGGTGAAGGAGAACATGGACCAGCTGCTGGAGGGGCGCACTTCTTTCGTGATCGCCCACCGGCTGAGTACCGTGCGCGACGCCGACCTGATCCTGGTGCTGGAGCAGGGACGGCTGGTCGAGCAGGGCACCCACGACGACCTGATGGAACGGCAAGGCCTCTACTACTTCCTCGTGAGCCAGCAGCTCGGGATCTAGCCCGGGCCGGAGCGCACTGCCATGCCACTGCCGGACGAGACTGCTTTTCTCGAGACCGATCCCCCGCACTGGGTCGCGCGGGGGCTGGCATACGTCATCCTGACGCTGTTCATCCTGCTGCTGATCTCGGCGGTCATCGTGCATGTACCGGAAACGGTGTCCGGCCGATTCATGCTGGTCCCCCGCGACGGGGCGGACCCGGTGCGGGCGCTCAAGGAAGGGGTGGTGAGCGAGGTTCGGGTGCATGAAGGGGACCCGGTGAACCGGGGGGCGCCGATCATCATCATCCACTCGGCGCCGCTCAGTGATCGATCCAGCGAATTGCTCTCCCTTGTCTCCCAGCGCCGTACCGACCAGGACCGGCTGCAGATCGCCAAGAGCCAGTACCAGACTCGCCAGCGTGCCGACTCCGCGGAGGATCAGCGGTTGCGGGCCCGGCTCCGGTTTCTGGAAGAGCTGGTGGAATCCAAGCAGCATCGGTTCAAGCAGACCCGGCAGCTCGCCGACAGCGCCCTCGCGGGCATGCAGCGGGGCTCGGTGGGGCGGCTCGACGCCACCCGTCTGGATCTCGAGGCCGGGACGCTGTCTGAGGAGGTCCAGATCGCGATCAATGACCGGGAGGACACCCGGGCCGCCATCGACCGTCTCGCCCGGGACATGGAGGCACGCGACCTCGACTTCCGGGAGACCCGTGAGGGCCTGGAGGCGAATATCGAGACCGCGCGGGTGCGGATCGAGAGCCTGCAGCGCGACCTGGTCAACCTCACCGATCAGGGCCTCGTGGTGTCGGCGCCGTGCGCTGGCACGGTGCTACGGCTGTACGTGGGCGCCTCGGGAGCGGTCGTGCGGGAGGGCGAAGTCCTGAGCGAGGTGGCCTGTGCGGGCCACCGGCTGGAGGCTGAGTTTGCGCTTCCCCAGTCCGGCGTCCCTCTGGTCCACGCCGGCCAGGCGGTGAAGCTCCGGTTCGACGCCTTCCCCTATCAGCGCTATGGCGTGCAGGTCGGGACGGTGCGCTGGCTCGGTTCCGCCGGCACGGTGGGAAGCGACACGACCGCCTTCCGTGCCCTGGTCGACTTGCTGCGCGACTCGATCCGGGTGCACGGTCAGGCCAGGCCGCTCATGGCGGGGATGGGCGGCCGAGCGGATGTAGTGGTCGGCCGCCGCTCGCTGGTGAGCTATGCGTTCGAACCGATCCGGGCCCTCCGCGAAAACCTGTCGGAGCCGGCACCGCAGTGACCGATCGCCGTCCCGACCTGCACGCGTCGCTCGCCGACTTCCACACCGATGATGAGTCGATGCGGACCTGCCTGCACCTGGCGGGGATCGCCGCTCGTACCGATCTCCCGGTGCTGATCCTCGGCGAGACCGGGACCGGGAAGTCGCTGCTGGCGCGGATCCTCCATAACTCCTCGGCGCGATGCCGGGCCCCGTTCGTCGAGTTCAACGCCGCCGCGCTCTCCGATACCCTGCTCGACAGCCAGCTCTTCGGCCATGAAAAGGGGGCGTTCACGGGCGCGGACCGGCGCATCAAGGGCAAGTTCGAGCTGGCCGATGGCGGGACGCTGTTCATCGATGAGATCGCCGACATGAGCGCGGTCGCCCAGGCCAAGATTCTCCGGGCGGTGGAGTACGGCGAGTTCGAGCGGCTGGGGAGCGAGCAGCTGCTGGAGGCGGACGTCCGCCTGGTCTCCGCGACCCACCTGCCGATCGCCCGGTTCCTGGAGACCGATCACTTCCGCAAGGATCTCTTCTACCGGGTCAGCGGGATCACCCTGCGGGTTCCGCCGCTCCGCGACCGTCCCAACGATCTTCGGTCGCTGGTGGGGCGGGAGATCGCGGCCGCGAGCGCCGCGATGGGCCGTGACATCGTCGGGGTGAGCCGGGCGGCGGCGGAGCGCCTGATGGAGCACTCCTGGCCCGGCAATCTGCGCGAACTCAAGCGGGTGGTGCACACCGCCGTGGCGATCACCGAAGGGGATGTGATCGAGGAGGATGCCATTCTGCTGGAGGCCACGCCGGAAGCGGCTCACGAGAACGGGGCGGCCGCCCCGGCGCCGCAACGCCCCGACGGGGACCTCTCGATTCACGCCGCCGAGTTGCGGCACATCCGCTCGGTCCTGGAGCGGCTGGGCGGCAACAAACGCCAGGCAGCCCGGGTGCTCGGCCTCTCTCGGTCTACTCTGGATCGGAAACTGGGGGCCCACCGGCGCTGACCGGCCGGCCATGTTACGGCGGCCTCGAATCGCTACTACGGTCCTGAAACGAAACCGCCGATGGTCCTGAAGTGCGTCCATTTCACTGGCACTGGTGGAGGGTATCGCCCTTAACGTGGCCCTGCTCAAGCACTTCGCACGGAGTTTCATCGCGGCACGAGATCTGCCTTCCCTGTGCCCGGCAGTGAACAGTTCCGGATGCTGTCCCGAAGTTCCCTCCACTCGTCGAGGTTCGCCATGTCCGACAAGAAGAAGAACACCAAGATCGCCGATCTGCCGAAGAAGGCTGTGAGCACCAAGAAGGCGTCTGCGGTAAAGGGCGGCGGCACCCAGAAGCCCCCGAAGCCCGGGAACTGAACAGGACGAGTGGGCGCGGACGGCGACCCGCCGTCCGCGCCACTTCCTCCCCGAGCCGCGAGACCATCGTGACCCAGGACCCTTCCTCCAGACCCCCCAACCCTCAGAAGAAGCCTCTCCGGAAAAACACCTCCGGCAAGGATGTCGTCCGCCTCGAGGACCTCGCGCCCCGGACCGACGTTCGTGGCGGTGGGCGGAAACGCGTCTTCGGCGAAGAGCCACCGTCTCAGGGTCACCGCCGCCGGGACGACTAGACTGCCTCCCCCCCGGTTCCCAGTAGCTCCTCCGAATTACAACTGCAGCCGCATCGGTACCATGGCGGATTGGACGAAGCCCATCCGCCGGTAGAGTTGTTGCGCCCGCACATTGCCGGCATCGGTCAGCAGCATGATGCGCCGACAGCCGATCGCCCGGGCATGGGAGATCGCATGGTGCACCAGCGCTGCTCCGATGCCCAGTTCCCGAGCTTCCGGCCGGACGATCATGTCTTCGAGCCAGGCCGCGCTGCCCCCTTCCACAGTCGAGATGGAGAACAGCAGGCTCACCATCCCTAGAATCCCTTCAACCGAGCGGGCGCAGAAGATCTGACCCGCCTGCGGGTTCTGGAGGATCAGCGCCAGGCCGGCGCGCTGGCGCTCCTGGTCTGGTTGGAGCTCGGCCTCCTGCTCGAAGAGGACGCCGAGAAGCTCGGCGAGCGCCGGGATGTCATCGGGGTGGGCGGGGGTGATAGTCCAGGTGGTCATGGCGGAGACTCCCGTCGCTGAGGGCCACGGTTGTCCGAGGTTTGCCCTAGAGTCGTCCGAGGTTGTAAACCAGGCCTGCGTAAAACGCATCCGCCTGCGGTCCGCGGAGCCGCAGGATGCCACCGGCATCCAACGTCCACCAGGGATGAAGTACAAGGGTCGGGCCTCCGAGGAGCGCCACCGATCCTTTGGCTCCCGCGGGCCCGGAGGTGCCGGGAAAGCCAAACAGCTCGGCTGCGAGTCCCAACGGGCCCCGGATCGGAGCGCCGATGGCCGCGGTCCACACGCTGGCGTTCTTCGGAGCCCGGCTCCCGTCGCCCGATCGTCTGGTATAGCCCAGGTTCACGTCGAGACTGACCGGTCCCAGCTCATGGCTGGAGATGAGGAGTAGCGAGGCGTCGGTAGTCCCGGTGCCGTGCAGCCGGTCTGCCGTAGGGAATTTGACGCTGGGCAGGACTGCGAAGGCGCCGAGCAGCGGCAGTCCCTCGGCGAGCCGGTACTTCAGGGCGATGGTGAGGTCGCCGGGTCCGAGGGCTTGGCCAGGGGGGCCCACCAGGCTGCCCAGCAGGCCGAGTTGCATCCGATGCGCCAGGCCAATCTTGAGTTCGACCGGGGTGCTGAAGGCGTGGGTCCCGTCAGGGCTCCAGTCCCGCTCGATCCCAGCCTCGAGTTCGGCATAGCCCGGCGCGACCGACCAGGCATGTGTGGCGACAGTCGGCCGTTCGGGCTGCGCGGTTCGGGGATCGGCCTCACCCTGGGCGTAGAGCCGCGTGGATGGGAGCAGCAGGAATGCGAACTGGAGAAGGCAGATCCCGCGCGTGGCCCAACTACTCACGCGCCGACGGCGTGGACGTCGCCGCGAAGCCAGGCGATGGCGGATTCCAGGCTGGTGAAGGCGGCGGCGCTCACACCGCGGTGTTCGGAGATCAACTCGACCATTCTTGCAATCCCATACTGGGCTCCAGGCGGAGCAAGGTAGGCCATGCGACAACCAAACCGGGAGCCGAAGCCGGCGTAGCGCTGCGCGATACTCCGCCCTTCCTCGGCGGTCGGTACCCATTCCAGCCGCCGGACGTCGAAGAGGACCGCGGACAGCGTTGGGACGAATTGCTGCTGGGCGAGCGCTGCGAGAATCCGCTCGCTCTCCTCGATGCTTCCCGTCCCTGTGCCCGTCACGACCAGAATCGAGCTGCCCTGCCAGACGTCTATGGTGAAGGCCATGGATTCGTCCTGCCGGGGCCGGCGAAG
>DASPUE010000305.1:0-14269 GCA_035623055.1 Gemmatimonadales bacterium | reverse complement strand
CCATCTTGGGGTGCTCAACCTGGCCGCCGAGAAGGCGGGCTGGGGCACGCCGCTGCCGGAGGGCCGGGCGCGGGGCGTCGCGGTTCACCAGTCGTTCGCGTCCTATGTGGCCGAAGTGGCTGAGGTCTCGATCGAAAACGGCAAACCGCGGGTGCATCGGGTGGTCTGTGCGGTCGACTGCGGCGTCGCGATCAACCCGGACGTCATTCGGATGCAAATGGAGAGCGGCATCGCCTTCGGTCTCTCGGCCGCCCTGCACGGTGAGATCACGCTGCAGGATGGCAAGGTGCAGCAGGCGAACTTCGACAGCTACCCGCCGCTTCGGATCAACGAGATGCCGGCGGTCGAGGTCTACATCGTCCCGTCCGCGGAACCGCCGACCGGGGTCGGGGAACCGGGAACGCCGCCTATCGCACCGGCGGTCGCCAACGCGCTGTTCAAGCTGACCGGGAAGCCGGTGCGCAAACTGCCGATCTCCCTCTAAGCGAGGCCGCTGCCGCGGCGGCGGCTGGCTGGGCCCGAACAGCAACGAGGGCTCCCCCGGTTTCGGCCGGAGGAGCCCTCGGTGTCATTCCGGATCGGTGACTGGCGCTGGTGGCTTCGTCCTAGAGAGTCGCGCCCGTCTCGCGGGCCGTGCGATTCTGCCACAGCACGATGGCGCCGAGTACCAGAAGACTGATCGCCAGGATGGCAGTCGCCACCACATTGATCTGCGGCGGGTAGGCGGCGCGCCGGGCGCCGTACACATACAGGGGGTAGGTCACCAGGTTGCCGGCGTTGAACAGGGTGATGATAAAATCATCCAGCGACAGCGCGAAGGAGAGCATGCCCGCCGCGACAATCCCGGGCGCGATCAGCGGGAGGGTGACGCGAGTGATGACCCGGAAAGGGTTCGCGCCCAGATCCATGGCGGCCTCTTCCAGGGTCCAGTCGAACCCGCGGATCCGTGCCTTGACGGTGAGCGCGACATAGCTCACCGAGAACATGATGTGCGCGATGACGATGGTGGCGAACCCGGTCGGCACATTGGACTGGAGGAACAGCGCAAGCAGGGAAGAGCCGAGGACGACCTCGGGCGTGGTGAGCGGGAGCACCAGCAGGAGATTCACCGGCCCCGCGCCGCGCCAGCGATAGCGGCAGAGCGCCAGCGCGATCAGCGCCCCGAAAACCGTGGCCACCAGCGTGGAGATTGTGGCGACCTTGAGGCTCAGCTTCATCGCCTGGACCAGGGCCGGATAGAGGAAAGGATCCCGCCAGGCGTCCAGCGAGAACGCCTTCCAGACGAAGTTGAACTTGCCCGCCGGCTGGTTGAAGCTGTAGAGCACGATCACGAAGATCGGGATGAAGAGATAGAGGAGAACCAGGCCCGCGTAGACATCGAGCATCCGGCGGGCCCAGCGGGAGCCGATCGGCGATGGAGCTGATGTCATCAGGCCAGGTCCTCGGTGCCCAGCGCGCGGGTGTAGGCGAGGACCAGCAGTGTGATGATCGTCATCAGCACGAACGAAAGCGCCGCGGCCATCGGATAGTCGCGGATCTGCAGGAACTGCCCCTGGATCACCGAACCGATCATTCGCTGGTTAGGTCCGCCGAGCAGCTCGGCGTTGATGAAGTCTCCGGAGGCAGGGATGAAGGTGAGGAGGCCGCCCGCGAACACCCCGGGGAGTGACAGTGGGAGCACCACCTTCCGGAAGGCCTGCAGGCTGTTGCAGTAGAGATCCTGGGCTGCCTCCACGAGGCGGCGATCGATCTTTTCCAAGCTGACGTAGATCGGCAGGATCATGAAAGGCAGAAAATTGTAGGTGAGTCCGCCGATCACAGCGTACGGCGTGTTGAGCAGCCGCCCATACCCCGGCAGGAGGTGCAGGCTGCCCAGGACGTGCACCACGATCCCCTGGTCGTTCAGAATGGTCTTCCAGGCAAAGGTGCGCACCAGGAAGGTCGTGAAGAACGGCAGGATCACCAGTCCCAGCAGCAGGTTCTTGAGACGCCCGGCGCGAAAGGCCATCACGTAGGCCAGCGGATAGCCCAGCAACACACCGATGACCGTAGACATCAGCGCATAGCCGAAGGAGCGGACCAGGTGCATCCCATACGAGGAGAACGCCCTTGTGTAGCCATCGTACCAGGCAGCGTCCGTGACATTCACCGAGACCCGCGCCAGTGCCAGGATCGGCACCAGGTAGAAGGCAGTCAGCCAGAGGACGCCCGGCGCGACCAGCAGATAGGGAGCGTAGGGATTCTGCCGGGAGCCTCCGGCGGCGGTGCCGGCCATGGCGTGCTCAGCCTCCCATCGCGTCGAGGAAGAGCCGGTTGAACTCGCGATCCTCGTGCTCGTCCAGCCACTTGAAGCCGCGGAGCTTGGCGACCTGCTCGGGCGTGGGATTGGCGAGGGGGCTCCGGGCGAGTTCCGGGCTCAACTTGGCGAGCTCCTCCCCGGCACCCTTCACGGCGGAAGGGTAGGCGACCGCGGCGACGATCCTGGCGGAGTGCGCCGGATCGTAGACGTAGTTCATCCATTTCGAGGCCAGATCGGCGTGCCGGGAGGTCCGCGGGATGAGCATGTTGTCGGAGAAGATCATCGCGCCTTCCGACGGGGCGACCCAGCGCAGATCGGGGTTGTCCGCCGAGAGGCCCTGGATGTCGCCGGACCAGGCCACTGCCACGGAGATGTTCCCCGCCGCGAGATCCTCGGTGTAATCATTGCCGGTGAAGGCCCGTATATGTCCGCTCTCGCGGTACCGCTTGATCTTGGCGCAGGCAGCCCGCGCGTCGTCGATGGTGCACTGCTCGGGATCGATCCCCATGCCGACCATGACCACGCCGAGCGAATCCCGCATTTCGGTGAGCATGGTAACTTGGCCCGCGAACTTGGGGTCGAAGATGTCGTTCGCGCTGGTGAGCTCCCGCCCGGTCTTTCGAGGGTTGTAGCCGAGGCCGGTCATGACGGAGAGCCAGGGGACGGAGTAGCGGCGTCCCGGATCGAAGCCCACCTGGCGCAGCCTGTCGAGCAGGTTCTTCTTGTTGGGAAAGTTGGCGTCGTCGATCGGCTGCACGTATCCCAGTTGGATCAGCCGCCCGGCCATCCAGTCGGTCAGGATGATGATGTCTCGATCGATGCTCTGCCCACGCTTGAGCGGCTCATCGATCTTCGCGAAGAACTCATTGTTGTCGTTGATGTCCTCGGTGTATTGCACCGAGATACCCGTGGCCCGTTCGAAGTCGCTGACGGTCGCGGCGTCGATGTAGAGCGGCCAGTTGGAAATCCTCAGTACGTTGTCATTTCCCGACCCCGCACTCGACTCGTGATCCGGCTCCTCAGGACGGCAGCCGCCGAGGAGCCCTCCCCCGAACGCCATGCCGGCCGCTGCGGCGGTCGCCGCGCCCAGGAAGTGGCGCCGCGAGAGGTTAAACTCGCTGCCTGATCGACTCGTCGGTCGGCCGCTCAATCGGTCTTACCCGGACTGGGGTTGGCGGCTGTCCTGGAGGGCTCGGCGGGTGGAGGGAGCAGTCGGGCGGCGCTTGCCTCCCACTCGATCCCGTAGCCTCGACCGATCTCGAGGTCGGGCCGTTCGCCGTCCGAGCTGACGTGCGCCACAATCTGGACGCCGTCGGAGGTACGGAGCAGACATCGGATGACGGCACCTTGAAAGACCGCGGCCTCCAGCGTGACCGGCAGGCCCGCACCGGGGGCCTCCAGGCGGAGTCCTTCGGGGCGAACCATGAGCATGGCCGCTGCGCCAGGGGCCGCCGGCCACGAAGGGCGCGCCGCTGCCATACGGGTGCCGCCACCGACGGTGGCCAGGACGCCGTCGGCCGAGGCTCCCACCACAGTCGCAGGCAGCAGGTTGGCCACGCCGATGAAGTTGGCGACGAAAACGCTCGCAGGAGAGTGGTAGATCTCCTCCGGTGTTCCAAGCTGTTCGACCACGCCCTCGTTCATGACCGCGATGCGGTCAGACATCGTCAGCGCTTCTTCCTGATCGTGCGTCACGTAGATGAAGGTGATGTTCACGTCCCGCTGGATCCGCTTGAGCTCGAGCTGCATCGCCTGACGAAGCTTGAGATCGAGGGCGCCGAGCGGCTCGTCCAGGAGGAGGGCGCTGGGATAATTGACGAGGGCACGGGCCAGCGCGACTCGTTGCTGCTGGCCGCCCGACAGCTGGGCCGGCTTTCTCGAGGCGAACGCGGTCAGGCGGGTGACCGCGAGCAGTTCGTCCACCCGCTTGGCGATCTCCGGTTCCGGCAGCTTCTTGCTGCGGGGGCCGAAGGCCACGTTGTCGCGCACGGTCATGTGCGGGAACAGGGCGTAGTGCTGGAAGACGGTATTGACGTTGCGACGGTAAGGCGGGACCCGCGAGACGTCGTGGCCTTCGAGCAGGATCCGGCCGGCGGTCGGCTGCTCGAAGCCGGCGATCATGCGGAGGGTCGTGGTCTTGCCGCATCCCGAGGGGCCGAGCATGGAGAAGAATTCACCGCGCCCGATCTCGAAATTGGCGTCGCGCACGGCGACGTAATCCCCGAATCGCTTGTTGACGTGGTCGAGGGTGATGACCGGGTCCATGCGGACTCGCCTTAGGGGAATCGCGGAGCGGCGTGAGCAGGGTGAGGGACAGAATCTGCAGGTCTGAAGTGAGGTTGACAACCCCGATTGAGGATCGCTCGCCAGCCTTCGGCCCGGTCCCGGGGGGCCTCAGTTCAGCGATCGGAATCAGGTGCGGGCGTCCAAGATCTTCTTCCCGATCTCCTGAGGGCTCGTTACATCGCCGTGACCGAGACGTGGTACAGTGAGCGGCGAGGTTTCTGACCCTTCCTCATGTCTTTCCGCTGGAGGATCACGCCGTGTCCGAAGAAGAACCCGTCCGCATCGTCCTCACGCCGGAACAACGGGAGGTGGTCAAGCGCCTCTCCGGTCAGCACGTCGAGGCCATCGAACTCAGCCCGGATGAGGGGGCCGAGGAGGGCAAAAAGAGCGAGGGGAAGGGAGGGTTCCTGCGGTTTCGGTGGCGGCTATCAGCGGCGACCGGCATCCCCAGGCAGGCGTGGATGCAGGCCGAGGATGACGCCGAGAAACCGAAGTCGTGACGCCCTAGGGTCCGGCCTGTTCCGGAGTTGCGCGGCTGGCGCGGTCCAACGCTACCAGGGCATTCAGGACCGCCTGGGGCTGCTCCTCGTGCACCAGCTGCCCCGACCCGTGTATGCTGTCCACTGCGAAATCCGCCAGCCGCTGTCGCATCTCCGCGGTTTCGGCGGCGTCTACTGCACTTTCATGCGGCACGGTGCCGATCAGCAGACGGACCGGCACCCGGATTTCCGACATCCGGTCGGCGAGCAGCTCGGGCTCGTGTGACCGGACCATCCCGCGCAGCGCGTCGATGGTGGCCCCCACGTTCTTTGCCGGGGGCGCGGTATATCCGTCGAGTACCTCCGCGCTGAGCCAGGTCGTGTCGCCGGAGTTCTTCACCAGCCCGTTGTGCACCTCCCGCCGAATCGTCCCTCGACCCACAAACAGCTTGAGCAGCGGCGCCCACCGCATGGCACGCTTGAGGCCATCGGTGGCGGCGCTCTCCGCAGGCCCTCCGTCGATCGAAATGATGCCACGGACCAGCTCGGGCCGCCGGTAGGCCAGCCGGAAGGCCATCGACCCGCCCAGCGCATGGGCAATGACCAGTGCATCCCGCACACCGAGTTCATCGAGCGCCCGCCCGATCCGGTCAGCCTGCGCGGTGAGGGAGTAGTCGGCCCCTTTCGGCCGGGAGGAGCTGCCGAGCCCGAGGGGCTCGACCGCAACCACCCGGTAGCCGAGCGCGGCGAGGGCCGGCATCAGCTTGCGGTAGCCATAGATCCCGCCCAGGAGGCCGTTGATCAGGACGACCGGCGGGCCCTCTCCGATGGAGACGGTGTTAAGGACCTCGTCCGGCGCCACCACCACGGGCCGGGCCTGGCCGGTGTCCGTGACGAGGAGTGCCGCAAGGAGTACGAGCAATGGGGCTCCGATCCGATGTGAGATCCCCGAATTTGCACGGCCCAGGTATCACCGCCCCGCGTTCTCAGTAACGAATTCTGTGCGGCAGAGCCAGTCAGGCGCGATCCGGGCCTGCCTGAAGCAGGTGTCGAGCACCCTTCACCGCTTCTGGCGTGCCCGCGAGGGCCAGGAGGTCGCCGGGCCGGAGGACCTCGCGGCCAACGGGCAACACCACCGGCTCCCCCTCGCGGAGGATCACCAGGATGGTGGCATCGGTCGCGTCGCGCAGGTCGAGTGCCGCGAGCGAGCGCCCTACCGCATAGTCGCCCGCTTCAAGCCGGAGCGACACCGGCTCTCCCAGTCCGGGGATGATCTCGTAAATGCCCGCCAGGCTGCGGTCACCTTCGTTTTGGAGCGCTGAGGCGGCGCCACCGCCGTGACCGTGGGCCGCTTCCACCCCGCCAGCCATCTGTCGCGCCAGCGCCGCCACGATCACCTCGGCACCGGCGCGAGTGTGCCCCTGGAGGTTGGTGGCGCTCCGCCAGAATGCAACGGCCAGCGCGATCAGGAGCAGAATCAAAAGGCCGGCGCCGACCGCCGGGGGCAGGACGGCGCGCGTCACCGCCAACAGGGGGGCAGCGGCCAACACCACCAGCACCAGCTGCCAGGTGACGATGAACGCCCGGCGTGGGGCCGCGGCGAGGTCCACCTTGCCTGGTGGCGCGGCCGGCAACGCTCGGAAGGCAAGCGCCTGACTGAGCGCTCGGGATACCCGGAAGAGGCCAAGGGCGAAGGGGAGCCCGACTGCCGCGGCAATACCGATCAGGACCGCGCGTGCCGCAGGAGAGGAGATGCCGGTGAGGCGGGCCAGGGCCGTCGAGGCCGAGCCGAGATCCAGGACGGCACCGAGGATGATGGCGCCCAGGACCACCGCGTCCAGCAGGAGCAACCCGGCCAGCCGACGTTCAGCGGACTTGCGCCGGGCATCACCGGGATTGGACCGCAGTCGCTCCATCCATGATCCATACAGTCCGACGAACGTCTGCAAGGTGCGGGGAAGGCGGCGATCGACATACGACGCCACGGTCCCCGCGGAGCGAATGAGCCACGGGGTCGTGAGGGTCGTGATGGCCGAGACCGCCACGGCGACGGGATAGAGGAAATCCCGGGTCGCGCCCGTAGCCAGACCGACGCCGGCGATGATGAACGAGAACTCGCCAATCTGGGCCAGACTCATGCCGGTCTGGACCGAAGTACGAACCCCGTAGCCGGCGACGAAGGCACCAACGCTGACCGCGGCGACCTTGCCCAGGATCACCAGCAGGGTAAAGACCAGCACCGCGTCCCAGTGAGACAAGATGAGCTTGGGATCGATCAGCATCCCGACCGAGACAAAGAAGATGGCCGCGAAGACATCGCGGACCGGCTGCACCAGGGGCTCAACGCTCGCTTCGCCCGATTCGGCTACCAGCGATCCGACCAGAAAGGCGCCCAGGGCCACCGAGTATCCGAAGCTGGTCGCGAGGTAGGCGCCGCCGAAACAGATGGCGACCGCGGCCACCAGCGTGGTCTCGCGAGAGTTGAGGCGAACCACCGCTCGCATGAAGCGCGGAATGGCCAGCAACCCGATCACGACCAGCGCCACCAGGAAAGCGGCGAGGCGCCCCGCTGTGGTCAGGAGCCCCACCGCCGACAACGAAGCGCCAGCCGAGAGGGCTGTGAGGATAGCGAGGAGCAGGATGGCGATCAGATCCTCGATGATCAGCACACCGAACGCCACCTGGGTGAACCGGCCGGTGATATGCTGTTCCTCGAACGCCTTCACGATGATCGTGGTACTGGAGATCGCGAGTACCGCGCCCGCATACACGCTCTCCATCACGGTCCAGCCGAAGAGCTGGCCGGCGAAGAAGCCGAGGGCCACCATGGCGCTGGTCTGCAGCACGGCGATCACCCCGGCGGTGGGCCCGACCGCGAACAGCTTGCGCAGACTGAACTCGAGACCGAGGCTGAACATGAGCAGGATGACGCCGAGCTCGGACAGGGTCTGCACCATCGCTTCGTTCGCGACCAGCGGAACCGGGACGTGCGGGCTCACGATCATGCCCGCGACGAGGTAGCCGAACACCACCGGCTGGCGCAGGCGCTGAAACAGGAAACTGGTGACCGCGGCGACGCCGAGGACCAGAGCAAGATTGCGAAGGAATTCGTGAGAATCGAGCACTACGCCCCTCCTTTCGAGCTGATAGCGAGTCAGGCAGGATGTTACGGCGCTCCTGATGCCTGCGGTACCCCTGAACTCGGTTCTCGCGGGAGATCGATTCAGGTTCCAGTGGGGTTGACCGCTCGGCGGTGAGACTGTCTCGTTGTGGTGAGGTGCAGGGTTGTCGTGCACAGCCCCATGGAGGGAGATTGGCCCACCGGACCGAGTTTCGAGCCATGATTCTGCGAAGGCCCGGTGCCGCGCTGACCGAGGAGCAACTGCCGCGGCCAGCGGTCGCCCCGGGTGACGTCCTGCTTCAGGTTCTCGCTTGCGGGGTTTGTCGCACTGACCTGCACATTCTCGACGGGGAACTGGATCGGCCGACTTTGCCCCTGGTACTGGGCCACGAAATCATCGGCCGGGTGCTCGAGGTGGGGCGAGAGGTCACCGGGCTCGCCGTGGGTGACCGGGTAGGGGTACCCTGGCTGGGCGGCACCTGCGGGGAGTGCCAGTGGTGCCGAAGCGGCCGGGAGAATCTCTGCGATCGGGCCACGTTCACGGGGTACACCCGCGATGGTGGTTACGCCGAGCTGGCGGTGGCGCGCGCGGCATTCTGCTTTCCGATCCCGAAGGACTACGCCGATGCCGAAGCGGCACCACTCCTCTGCGCCGGACTTATCGGATACCGTGCCTACACCCTGGCAGGCGATGCACGACGTCTCGGTCTGTATGGATTCGGTGCCGCGGCGCATCTGCTGGCGCAGTTGGCCCGGAGCGAAGGGCACGAGGTCTATGCCTTCGTGCGTCCGGGCGACGAGGCCGGCCGGCGGTTCGCGGTCGAGCTCGGTGCCGCTTGGGCCGGAGATTCCGATCAGCTCCCGCCGGAGCCTCTCGATGCCGCAATCATCTTCGCGCCGGTAGGGGCCCTGGTTCCCGCGGCGCTTCGAGCGGTGACCAAGACGGGGACCGTGGTCTGCGCGGGTATTCATATGAGCGACATTCCGGCCTTTCCGTACAAACTGCTTTGGGAGGAGCGGCAGGTTCGCTCCGTCGCCAACCTGACGCGTGCGGATGGTCAGGCCTGGTTCCGCGCGATTGCCAGGCATCGCGTCCACTCCCGCCCCCAGCGGTACCCGCTCGCGCAGGCCAATCAGGCGCTGGCCGATCTCCGCGCCGGCAAGGTGACCGGCGCTGCAGTGCTCATACCGGGGCAGGGCGGATGAGCAAGGCGACGGACATTCGTTTCGCGGACGTCGCAGCTGTTTTCTCGAAGCTGGAGACCACGAGCGCGCGCGGCCGAACCGCGGAACTCGTCGCCGGCCTGCTCAAACGGGCCGGTGCCGAGGGCGGTCAGATGGTGGCGTACCTGCTGCAGGGTCAGCTCAGGCCCCCGTTCGAAGGAGTCGAGATCGGCGTCGGTGAGAAGCTGCTGATCGCGACGATCGCACAGGCCTACGGGGTCACTGGGGCCCAGGTCTCCCGCAAACTGGGCTCGCTGGGCGATCTGGGCAGAGTGGCGGAGGCGCTCGCTCCCACCGGAGCGGGTCGACCGTTGACGCTCGGGCAAGCATACCAGGGTCTGCTGGACGTCGCGCAGGTGAGCGGCGCCGGATCGATCGAACAGAAGACCCGCCGGCTCGCCGAGCTCCTGCTCAGGGCCGGGCCACTGGAGGCGCGATTCCTGGTGCGCGCCGCACAGGGGCGCCTCCGCCTCGGCGTGGGAGACCAGACCATCCTCGAGGCGGCGGCGCTGGGCGCGCTGGGCGACCGACGCCTCAAGCCCTTGCTGGAACGGGCCTATAACGTCCGATCCGATCTGGGCGGTGTGGTCCGGATCGCCTTCGCGCGCGGAAGGCGGGGGCTCGACTCGATCACTCCGGAGATCGGTGTTCCGGTGCGACCGGCGCTCGCCCAGCGCATGCCCTCGGCCGAGGCGATCATCGCGCGGCTGGGCCGGGTGCAGATGGAACCGAAATACGACGGGTTCCGGCTGCAGTTCCACCGGGATGGCGAACGGGTGTGGGCATTCAGCCGGCGCCTCGAAGATGTCACCGAGATGTTTCCCGACCTGGCCGAGGGGGTCCGGCGCCAGCTCACGCAACGGCGGGCGATCATCGAAGGCGAGGCCGTGGTCCACAACCCGGCGACCGGAGAGTTTCTCCCCTTCCAGGTCACCATGACGCGGAAGCGGAAGACCGGGATCAGCGAGGCCGCCGCGCGGCATCCGCTTCGGCTGTTCGCGTTCGACCTGCTCTATCTCGGGCGGCAGAGCTGCCTGGCCTGGCCGCAGGCCCGCCGTTCCCGGGAACTCCGTGGACTGATCCGAAGCCGAGGGCGCGACCCGATCGCCGTCACCGACGCGGCGGAGACGGAGAGCGCGGCGGAGCTGAGTCGCTATTTCACCGCCATGATCGCTCGGGGACTCGAAGGGGTCATGGCCAAGCGGCCCGACGCGCCGTATCAGGCGGGGGCCCGGGGCTACGACTGGGTCAAGCTCAAGCGCGCCTATCAGTCGAAGCTGCGGGACACGGTCGATCTGGTGCTGGTAGGGTACCTGCGGGGACGAGGAAAGCGCGCGGCGCTCGGCATCGGCTCGGTGCTCGCTGCGGTCTACGATCCGGGGCGTGATCGCTTCCGCACCGTGGCCAAGATCGGTTCGGGACTCAGCGAGGCGGGGTGGCGGAAGCTCAAAGCGAGGCTGGACCATCAGGCGGTCGCGAGCCACCCTCGGCAGGTGGATTCGCTCATCACCCCGGACGTCTGGGTTACACCCAGCATTGTCGTCGAGGTTCTGGCCGACGAGATCACTCGTTCCCCGTCTCATACCGCCGGCAAAGTGGGGGACGCGCCGGGGTACGCGCTCCGTTTCCCCCGCATGCTGGGTGAGCGGGCGGACCGGTCGCCACAGGATGCGACGACGGAGAAGGAGATCCTGAGGTTACATCGGCTGCAGCGAAGCAGCGTCGGGCGGAAGCGAGGCAGGAAGTAGAATCAGGGGGCGGTTGGGCCTGAGCGGGGCTGGCGCTATCTTGCCCTCTCAAGAGGTCGTCGCCGAAGTCGATCTCATTCAGTCTGTTAGGCAATACCAGGTGTCAAGCCTTTTGCCGGGCTGGCACCCGTCCCTTCGAATCGAATCAATAGGCTGCTTGTTCGGCAGCGACCCCATAGGGGCTCGCTCGCCGTGCGTTCTTGCGCCGACCTGAGGAGGTGCATGTGAGGCACGTTGCGTCCCGCCGGTTCCTGGCGTGGGCCATTGCCATGGCGGTCATGGCCGCCGGCATCATCACCTGCGCGACGAATCCCGTCACCGGCAAGCGCGAACTGTCGCTGGTCTCCGAAAGCCAGGAGATCTCGATGGGCCAACAGTACGCGGGGCAGGTGGTGCAGGAGATGGGCCCGTATCCCGACTCCACCATGCAGGCCTACGTAAGCGGGATCGGCAAGGAGATCGCGGTGACCACGGAGCGGCCCAAGCTGCCGTGGACATTTACAGTGATCGACGATCCCACGGTAAACGCCTTCGCCCTGCCGGGTGGGTTCATCTTCGTCACCCGCGGGATCCTGACCCACATGAACTCGGAGGCGGAGCTGGCCACGGTGGTTGGTCACGAGATCGGGCACGTCACCGCCCGGCACTCGGTGCAGCAGATGACGCGGCAGCAGCTGGCCCAGCTCGGCATGGTGGCGGGCGCGATCGCCTCGGAGGAGATCGCGCAGAACCTGGGAGTGATCAGCCAGGGGCTGGGCGTCCTTTTCCTCAAGTACAGCAGGGACGACGAGAGCCAGGCCGACGGGCTCGGATTCCGCTATGCGCTCAACGACGGATACGACGTGCGCAAAATGGTGAACATGTTCCAGATCCTGCAGCGGATCAGCGCGCGGGCTGGACAGCGGATCCCCGAATGGCAGTCCACCCACCCCGATCCCGGAAACCGGATCGAGGCCACCCAAGCGCGGCTCGCACGAGTGACGGTTCCGCTCGACGGGAAGAAGGTCAACCGGGAGCCGTTCCTGCGGGTGATCGATGGCATGATCTTCGGCGAGAACCCTCGTCAGGGCTTCTTCCGGGGCACCACTTTTCTCCATCCCGATTTGGCCTTCCAGCTGGAGTTTCCCCCGGGATGGCAGACCGCCAACCAGATGAGCGCCGTCACCGGGGTGAGCCCCAAGCAGGACGCCCAGGTCCAGCTGTCCCTCGCAGGGACCGACGCTCCAGCCAGTACGCTGCAGAAGTTCCTGAGCCAGCAGGGGATTCAGGCTGGCCGGCCCACGCAGGGGACGCTCAATGGGAACCCGGTGGCCTACGCTCCCTTCACGGCCCAGAACCAGGATGGCAGCACGATCTCCGGGCTGGTCGCCTACGCGTCCTATGAAGGGAACACCTACCAGCTGCTGGGGCTCACCAATACCAGCTACGCGACGTACGACCGGACCTTCCAGGGCTTCGTGACCAGCTTCCGGCGTCTCACCGATCCGGCGGTGCTGTCGATCAAGCCGAACCGCATTCAGGTGACCAGAGTAAGGAACAGCATGACTCTCGCCGCGTTCAATCAGCAGAACCCGTCGGTGATTCCGCTCGATGAGCTGGCGTTGATCAACGGGCTGGCGGATGGCAACGCGATGCTCGTGGCGGGGGAGTCGGTGAAGCGGGTGGTGGCGAAGTAACAGGGAGGGCCTCCGCGCGGCCCTCGGGTCACTCGATTGGCTCTTGGGAGGGAAGACTGGTTATTCGGCCCGAAGAGCGATCGACGGGCTCACTCCCGCTGCCCGCCGGGCCGGCTCCCAAGCGGCGAGAAGAGCCACCGCCACCAGCAACAGGATGACCGTACCATAGGTGAGCGGGTCCAGACCGGAGACGCCGAAGAGCATTGATGCGAGGAGCCGGCTCGCAGCGACGCCCCCACCCACTCCCACCGCGGCGCCGATCAGTGTGAGCGTCAGCGCGCGGCCAACCACCTGGCCGACCACATTGCCTGGCGTTGCGCCCAGCGCGGTGCGGATTCCGATCTCCCGGGTCCGCTCCGTCACCCCACCTGATACGATCCCGTACAGGCCCACGGCTGCCAGCAGCAGTGCGGCCAGCGCGAAACTCTCGATGACCAGAAGGGTGAACCGCCGGTCGCCGGCGGTCGCGGCAATGAATCCGTCCATTGTTTCCACTCGCGGGATCGGGACGTTGGGATTCACCGACAGGATTGCCCGCTTGAGACTCGGTACCACTATCGAGGTTGGCCCCGATGTCCGCACGACGAGTGTCTGCGCTTCGTCGATCCAACCCCACTGTTCGCTCGCCACATAGAACGCGTGTGGCGCCGCCACGGCAAGGGAGTAGTGCCTGACGTCGCCCACGATCCCCACCACTTCCCGCCACGGTCGATCCGAGCCCATTTCGGGCCCGAAACGAAGGCGCTCGCCGATGGGATCTCGGTTACCGAATAGCTCGCGGGCAAAGCTCTCGTTGATCATGACCGTGGGGGGCGCCCCGAGGCGATCGCTGGCATCGAGCACGCGACCTCGAAGAACCGGGATCCCCATTGCGGCGAAATAGCCGGGGGTGACGGCGTAGCGGAGCGCGCTGCCATCCTCCGCTGCCCCTGGCTCGGCGGCGGGGCGCGTTGCCGTCTCGAAGCCGTAGCCGTCCACCTCCCCGGAGAGCGGCAACTGACTCGTGAAGGCCGCGCTGGTGACTCCAGGGAGCCCGCGCACAGCTTCCAGGACCTCGTCGAGAAACTGCAGGCGAGCCTGGTCCGCGTCGAACTGATGACCCGAAGGGACGACTTGCAGGGTCACTACGTTGGTCGGATCGAACCCGGGGGCAACCGCGATCAGTCCGTGAATGCTGCGGAACAGCAGTCCGGCGCTGACCAGCAGCACCAGTGCCAGGGAGATCTCGGCGACGACCAGGGTACTCCGCACCCCCTTCCGTCCCCCCGTCATCCGGCGCGTCGAGCGCTGCAGCACTTCCGCACGCGGTACGCCCAGCGCCGGCACAAGGCCCGCGACCAATCCGACGAGGACGGCGAGCACCAGGGCGAAGAGGAAGACCGGCGTGTCCAGGCGAATCGCGTCGCGGCGGGGGAGGCCGGGGGGGCTTGCTGCCA
>DASPUE010000304.1:0-4278 GCA_035623055.1 Gemmatimonadales bacterium | reverse complement strand
AACCGAACAATCGCGGGAGCACCAGGTAGTGATAGGGATCGATTCCCATCCCCTCGAGCGCCCGCACCTCCCCGAGCACGGTATTGGTCGCCAGTTCCGCGGTGATGGCCGTACCGCTCCGTCCCACGATGGCGATGGCGGTAAGCAGCGGACCCAGCTCCCGAACGATGGCGACCACCATGAGTTTTCCGATGAGTTCGGAGGCGCCCACCTTGTCGAGCTGGGCCACGGTGGTCGAGATGGTCAGGTAGCTGAGGACGCCCGACAGCAGGACGATCAGGCCCACGGCCTCGAGGGCGGTGAACCGGAGCTGGTTGAGCAGCACCCGCGCCGCCACCCGCCGCCCCGCGCCGGGAAGGCTGGGCAGCGAGCGAATGGCGTCAAAGGCGAAGCGCGCCAGCGCGCCCACCCGGGCAAGCCAGCGCGCCGTTCCGCGTCCGATCGCGGCCAGCAGGTCCAGCACTTCAGGTGCCGCTGAGCTTCTTCAATCCAGCCTGGGCCTCGGCGAAGTCCGGGAAGACATCGGTCGCCTTCTTGAAGAACTCCTTCGCCTTGGTCGTGTCTCCGCGGTCCTGGTAGAGGAGCGCGCGACTGTAATAGGTCAGCGCCTCGGTCGGCACGTTTCGGGTCTTGGCCGCCTCGCCGACCTGGGTCGGCAGCGGCGGCAGCTTGGTCTCGGTCATCAGCTTCTGGGCGATGCTCTGGATCTGCTTGTACAGGTCCTCGCGCTTCCCGTCGGCCTTGACGGTCTTGATGATCTCGCCCGTCTCGACATCGATGATCCGGGCGTCGGTGCGGAAGGTGCCGTACAGATCCACGAATGTCCCGGTGATCATGTAGCGAGCCCCAACCAGCTTCCCGATCTTGGCGGCAGTGGCCGCGTCGACCCGGCCGTCCTTGCCGAGATCCTGCTCGTGCAGCAGCGATTGGATCTCGTCGCGGTCTACGACCCGGGCGGCGGGGTTCTGGCTGAGCTCGCCGATGAGAATCCCGGGGATTCCCTTCTGGAGCGCGTCGAAGTTCTCCTTGTCCTGCCCATAGGAGCCGCCGTTCTCGAAGGGAAGGACGGCGATCCCCGGACGGGTGTCCTGGGCAGCCAGCACCGGCGCGAAGGCCAATGCGGCCAGGGAGAGGCTCAGGAGTGCGGAACGTCGCATAGTGGCAGACCTCATCAGAGAGTCAGGGACATCCCTTCACTGGCGGCGTCAAGCTCGAGTCCCCTGCAGTGTTGCGCCGCGTAGGCCCGGGCACCGGCCAGCAGCGCGTCGATGTCGGCGTCGCTGTGTTCGGGCTCGTGATGAAACAGCACCAGCCGGCGGACACGGGCTTCCGCGGCAAGCCGGACGGCCTGCTCGGGGGTCGAATGCCCCCACCCGGCCCGGGCTTCGATCATCGCCTCGGAGTACATCCCGTCGTGGATTAACGTATCCACCCCCCCGAGGAATCTCACCAGCTGCTTGCGCCAGTCACTGGGGACGTCGTAACTCCCGCCGTGACCCAGCTCGTTGTCGGTGACGTAGGCGATGGTCCGCCCGCCCGTCACCGGGACCAGCTTGTACCCGAGGGTCGTGCCGGGGTGCCGCAGGCGGAAGGCATCCACCCGGAACCCATCGATCTCGAACGACCCGTGGCTGACTTCGGTGATCGTCAGGTCCGCCGCCAGCGCCTTGAGCGGGACCGGAAAGACCACCGGGTCCATCTGCCGGTCCAGGATCTCCTCCAGCGGCACCCCGGCCTGTGCCGCCCCGTAAATGCGCACGGTGTTGCCCTTGGCGTGCAGCGGCTGGAAGAAGGGCAGCCCCTGGATGTGATCCCAGTGCGTGTGCGAGAGGAGCACGTCGAGGTTCATCACCCCACGAGCGTGTCGCGACAGCTCCCGCCCCAACGGCCGGATGCCGCTGCCGGCGTCCAGGATGACCAGCTGGCCTGGGGCACCGGAGACGGCGACGCAGGAGGTATTACCTCCGTAGCGGGCGGTGTGCGCCCCGGGCGTGGGGATCGACCCCCGCGTGCCCCAGAACGTGACCGTGTACGTCCGATCTCCTCTCACTGGCGCTCACTCAACGGTGCAAGGAGCCTGCCATCGGGGCCACCTGCGGATATCACTGGGCGGGTGTGCGTGGGATCACGAGCGGCCCGCGGCGCGCTCGAGCAGGGGACGGTTGGTGATCGCGATGTCCTTGCGGGTCACCTGGATCAAGCCCCGTTCCACGAAATCCCTCATCGTCCGGGACACGGTCTCGCGGCTCGACCCGATCATCTGGGCGATAACGTGATGGGTGATCTTCTTGGTGATGTTTTGGCCGCCTTCCTCTTCGGCGAGCCGGAGCAGCAGATCGGCCACTCGGCCGTTGACATCGAGGAGGACCAGGCTCCCGATCTTCTCGTCGGCCCGGCGGAGCCGCCTGGACAGCTCCCTGAGCAGTGCGATCGCGACCTCCGGGTTGCTGCGGAGGCGCGCCTGGAAGTCTTCGCGCCGTAGCACCAGGACCGCCGCGTCGGTCATGGCGATCACCGTCGCCGAGCGAGGCTGGTCGTCGATGAGTGACATTTCGCCGAAGAAAGTGCCCTCGCCGAGCACCGACAGGATGACTTCCCGGCCGTCCTCGCCGATGAGCACTACCTTGACCTGGCCAGCGGCCACCAGGTAGAGCGCGTCTCCGGGGTCGTCCTCGAAGACGATGACGCTCCCCTTGGGATAGGTCCGCTCGCGGACCAGTTCCGCGAAGGCCGTGATGTCGCCCTCTCGCATCGTCGCAAAAAGGGGCACCTTCTTCAGGACCTCGAGCGGGCTCAGCGGCACAGGGCCCTCGATGTAGTGGAAGTGTCGGTCAGTACGATAGTTATGCCACCGGCTCCGTGTCAATTCGCCCCCCGTTGCCGGGGGGAGGCCGATCGCCAGCCCGAAATCGGGGCGGTTGATAATCCGCCGTGGGTTCCGGTATATTCGTCGGCTTCTCAGTAGTATCGGCACGGACCGGCACCCCGCCACGCGGGGGCCAAGGAGACGATCGTGAAGGCAAACCTCCACCCGATGTACCACAAGGTGATGGTGCAGTGTGCATGCGGGAATCAGTTCGAGACCCGCTCAACGCGCACCAGCGTACACGTCGAAGTGTGCGCCAAGTGTCACCCCTACTTCACCGGCAAGCAGCGCCTGGTCGACACCCAGGGGCGCGTGGACCGCTTCCGGAAGAAGTACGCCGCCGACAAGACCCCGTCCGGCGCGCCCCAGAGCTGAGCCATGGAGGCCCGACTCCGCCAGGCGCTCGCCCGGGCGGAGGAGGTCGCCAAGGCGCTGGCCGACCCCTCGACGGCGAGCGATCCCCAGCAGCTCCGCTCGCTCGGCCGGGAACACACCCGGCTTGCGCCTGTGGTTCAGGCCGCATCCCGTCTCCAGAAACTGCAGAGCGAACTCGACCAAGCTCGGGAACTGGCCACCGAGGCCGATCCCGAGCTGGCGGCGCTGGCCCGGGCGGACCTCGCCCGTCTGCCCGCCGAAATCGAGCCGCTCGAAGCGGAGCTGCATGAGCTGCTGCTCCCGCGCGACCCCCTCGACGATCGTGATGCCATCGTAGAAATCCGGGCCGGCACCGGGGGCGACGAGGCTGCGCTGTTTGCCGCCGACCTGTACCGGATGTATCAGCGTTTCGTCCAGCGGAGAGGGCTCGCCGTCGAGCTGATTTCGCTGAGCGAGGGGAGCGCCGGCGGCATCAAGGAGGTCATCTTCGCCGTGCGTGGAGGTGAAGCGTTCGGCCTGTTGCGCCGGGAAGCCGGGGTCCACCGGGTTCAGCGCGTGCCGACGACGGAAACCCAGGGGCGCATCCATACATCGGCCGCGACCGTGGCCGTGCTGCCGGAAGCGGAAGAGGTGGACGTGACCATCCAGCCCAACGATCTCAAGATCGACGTCTTCCGTTCCTCTGGGCCGGGAGGCCAGAGCGTCAACACCACCGACAGCGCGGTGCGGATCACTCACCTGCCCACCGGCCTGGTGGTATCGCAACAGGACCAGAAGTCCCAACTTCAGAACAAGCTCAAGGCGATGGAAGTGCTCCGAGCCCGGCTGCTGGACCGCATGATCGCGGAGCAGGAAGCCGCGCGCAGCCGGGACCGGCGGGCCATGGTGGGCACGGGGGACCGCTCCGCCAAGATTCGCACCTACAACTTTCCGCAAAGCCGGGTCACCGACCACCGCATCAACCTGTCGGTCCACAACCTTCAGGAAGTGCTGGACGGCAAGCTCGACGAGTTCGTGGACGCGCTCCGGATGGCGAG
>DASPUE010000303.1:0-5215 GCA_035623055.1 Gemmatimonadales bacterium | reverse complement strand
GAGGCCCAGCGCGAGTTCCGCCGAGTGGCCGATCTCCGTCCCGACGATGCCAACGCGCTCTACTACCTCGGGCTCATCGCCCTGAAGCAGGCACGCTGGCTGGAGGCAGTCGATGTGCTGCAGCAGGCCGCCGAGTTGGGCGGACGCCGGCCGTTCGCGCTCCACAATCTGGCCTTCGCCTACGAACAGCTGGGGCGCCTCACCGAGGCGGAGGCGGCGTTCGCCGAGGCTGCTTCCAAGGCGCGGGACGACGCGCGGATCATGATCGGGTGGGGAGTGACCGCGCTCAAGCGCAACGATCCGGACGTGGCCCTGAGCCGGTTGCAGCGGGCGGGGGAGCTGCTGGGCGATCGGGGGCGACCCCCGACCTGGTACTGGGCGATGGGACTCGCGATCGCCTGCCAGGGCGATCTGGTGGGTTCACTGGGGATCGCCACGAACGGCGTCGGCGCCCATCCGAACAGCGCGCCGCTGCGGAACAACCTGGCCGTCCTGCAGGAGCTGAGCGGCGATCTGGCCAGCGCGGAGATGATGCTGCGCACCGCGCTCGCCGAGAATCCGACCCTGGCCCAGGTGTCCAAGAACCTGGGGGACCTGCTCTATCGGGCCGGCCGCTACGACGACGCCTTCGAGGCGTACGAGCGGGCGGCCAAGCTGAGTCCCGACCTGGGCGACGATCTCTACTTCAAGATGGGTAACATCGCCTTCAAGCGACGGGACCGCGAGCGGGCCCGAGCCTGCTGGAGGCGGGTGACCGAGCTCAATCCCGGGCACCAGCTCGCCCGCGCCAACCTCGACACCCTGGATGCCACCGCGTGACCGAACGTCTGGAGCCAGGGCTGGTGGCGCTCGCGGAGCGAATCGCCGGCCAGAGCGGTCTCGACATGCGGGCCTACAAGGACCGCTGCGTCCGGCGCCGGATCGCGTCCCGGATGCGGGCGTGTGGCGTCCAGAGCTACGAGGAGTATGTCCAGCTGCTGGACCGAAAGCCGGAGGAACTGGAGCGGCTGCTCGACGCGCTCACGATCAACGTCACAAAGTTCTTCCGCAACCGGGAGACTTGGGAATGGCTCGGCCGGCACGTGATCCCCGACCTGTTCCGGAGGCAGGCCGGCCCGGTGCGTGCCTGGAGTGCGGGGTGCGCCTCGGGGGAGGAGCCGTACACCATGGTGATCCTGGCCGCGATGGTGCTCGAGCGTCTGGCTCATCGCGAGTGGCTTGCCCGCCTGCAGGTGGACGCCACCGATATCGACCGGGCGAGCATGGAGCGGGCCCGTGCCGGCCGCTACGATCCGCGCGCGTTCAGCGAGGCCGACCCCGTGGTGATGGAGCGTTATACTCGCCTGCTCCCCTCGGGCGAGGTCGAAGTCCTGCCAGAACTCCGGGACCGGGTGGTGGTGCAGCGGCTGGACCTGATCAACGAATCGCCCGGGACCAGCGGATACGACCTGATCTGCTGCCGCAACGTCGTGATCTATTTCGATCGGCCCACCCAGGAGCGGGTGATGCACCGGTTCGCCGACGCGCTTGGCCCCGGCGGCGTCCTGGTCCTGGGAAAGGTGGAGTCGATTCTTGGCGGAGCCCGATCGCGGTTCGAGCTGGTGGAACCGCGCGAGCGGATCTACCGGAAAGCCGCTTGATGGCCGAAGAAATCCTGGTGCGAGTGGCCGACCTCCGGGCCGGCCAGGGTGAGGTGGTGTTGTACACCCTCGGATTGGGGAGCTGCGTGGCCATCCTGCTGCACGATGCCCAGGCTCGAGTCGGCGGGCTCGCCCACGTCCTGCTGCCGTCGAGGTCCCTCAGCCGCTCGGGGGACAATCCGGGACGCTTCCCCCACACCGCGGTGCCGGCGCTGATCACCGAGATGGGGGTGCTGGGCGCCGACCGGCGGCGGGTGGTGGCACGGTTGGTGGGTGGGGCGAGCATGTTCTCCAACCTGGTGCCGTCCGGGTCGATGCAGATGGGGGACCGCAACGTGATTTCGGTGCGCGAGGTGCTGAGCCAGCTCGCGATCCCGATCGTTTCGGAATCGGTGGGTGGATCGCGCGGACGCTCGGTCTGGTTCCATGCCTCCGATGGACGGGTGGTGGTCCGCGTCGTAGGACAGCGTGAAGAACTTCTCTGAATTGCCCGGAGTCCTGGTCGTCGACGACAGCGCGTTCTTCCGACGGCTCGTCTCCGAGCTCGTGACCGGATCCGGAGAGTTCCGGGTGGTCGGCACCGCCGGCAACGGCTTGCAAGCATTGGAACAGGTCCACGCGCTGCAGCCGGACGTGGTGACCATGGATCTGCAGATGCCGGAGCTGAGCGGCCTCGACGCCATCGGGTACATCATGTCCGAGGCGCCTCGCCCGATCGTGGTCGTCAGCGCCCACGCGGGGACCGGCTCCCCGGCGGCCATCCGGGCGTTGGAGCTCGGCGCGGTCGAACTGGTCCCCAAGGACGATGGCCAGGGACGGGTTTCGGCGCTCCGGATCGCGCCCAAGCTGCTGGAGGCGCTGCGGGCCGCCGTGGCGGCGGACGTCCGCCGGGTTCCGGTGCTGGCGCGGCCCCGGAGCAGCGGCGCCCAGGCAGGATTCGCGCGGCCTGAAGGCGAAGCACGGCGCTGTGTCGCCGTGGCGGCCTCGAGCGGAGGACCGCGCGCGCTGGCCGAACTGGTGCCGGGACTCCCCGTCGGACTGGAGACCGCGACGCTCGTCGTGCAGCACATGCCGCCAGGCTTCACCCGGAGCCTCGCTGAGCGCCTGAACGGCCTCAGCGCGCTGACGGTGGTGGAAGCGGAGAACGGGATGCCGGTTCGGGCGGACACCGCCTACGTGGCGCCGGGAGATTATCATATGCGCGTGGAACCGCGCGCGACCGGGTTGCAGCTGGTGCTGGATCAGGAGCCGGCGGTGTGGGGCGTCCGACCCGCCGCCGATCCGCTGTTTCACTCGGTGGCCGCCACCTTCGGCGCGGCATCGGTCGGTGTGGTACTCACCGGGCTGGGGCGCGACGGCGCGGCCGGGCTGCGGGCGATACACGATGCCGGCGGCGTCGGCATCGCCCAGGACCGGGGCACCTCCACGGTCTACGGGATGCCGGCGGCGGCGCTGGAGACCGGTGGCGCCGATCTGGTGCTTCCACTCGGAGTGATCGCCGAGCGGGTCGGCGCGTTGCTTCGGGAGGTGCCCCGGCGATGAGCCGCCGAGCGCTGCCGACCGGCGATGAACTGCAGTTCGTGATCGCCCGGGTAGGAGAGCGGGAGATCGGCTTGAGCATCACGCAGGTGGAACGGATTCTCCGCTACGAGGCCCCGGAGGCCTGGCCAGCGGCACCGTCGTTCGTGGCGGGGAGAATTCACTATGGGGATGGCCGGGTACCGTTGGTCGATCTCAGGACCCGGGCCAAGCTGCGGCCCGCCCTGCACGAAGAGACCCGCAGCATGGTGCTGGCCACGGAGGAGCTTCCCATGGCGGTGGTTGTGGACCAGGTGAAGGAGGTCATGCGGGTGGACAGCCGCACCATTCAGCCGGCGTCCGGCGAGTCCGGCCCCGGGGTGCCGGCGGAAGCCGTGAGCGGTCTGGTGGAACGGGCGGGCCGCCGTATCGCCATCGTCAATGCGGCGCGGCTGCTCACCGGTGCCGAACGGCGGGAACTCCTGGAGGCTCTGAAGTGAGCGAGACGCCGGTCACGGACCCGCTGGTCGCGAACTATCGCCAGCAATACGGCGAGATCGCCGGTCGCCTCAACCGGGCGCCATCGGGCGCGGAGCGCGAGGCAATCAAACGCGAGATCATCGCCTTCTTCAAGCAGGTGGACCTCGCCCTCACCGAGCTGGGCCAGATAAAGGAAGAGATCCGCGGGCTGGTGGACCGATACAAGCAGCTCGCCGCCACCGCCGAGTCCGCCCAGGCGCCCCAGTTTACCGGCGCCAGGCCGGTGGTGCAGCAGGACCATCTCGGGGCGTCGACGTTTGTCGAGAAGGGATGGAGCCTGATTTCGCTGGGCGACTATGCCGGCGCGATCCAGGCGCTCACCAAGGCGCTGGCGCTCGCCCCTTCCGAGACCCAGGCACAGTCGCTGCTCGGCTGGGCCCAGATGCTGCACGAGGACTACGACGACGCACTGGCGACCTTCAGCCGGGTCCTGATGAAGGAGCCCGCCAACTCCCTGGCCCGGATCAACGTCGGCTACATCTGCCTCAAGAAGCGCATTTTCGGTGAGGCGATCGAGCATCTCTCCAAGGCGATTCGCCTCGACAACGATCGCAAGGCCACGCTCTACGCCCACTACTACCTCGGGCTGGTCTACCTCGAGCGCGAGATGTTCGAGGACGCGGTGACCTTCTTCCAGAAGACCCTTAAGCTCGGTCCGAATCTCATCGAAGCCTACTATGAGTCGGGCCGTGCCAACTGGTTCATGGGAGACAAGGAGGCGGCCAAGACGGCCTGGAGCGAAGGGTTCAAGGCCAACAAGTTCAACCCGTGGGGAAAACGGTGCAAGGAAATGCTCGACCTCACGGCTAGCGGAGGTGAGCCCCCTCGCACCAGCTCGGCCTGATCCTCGCGCTGCTCCAGTCAGGGCCCCCGGCTCACGCCGTTCAGGTCGGCGATGTGACGGTGGTGGCCTCTCCCGGGCGCCAATCCCTTGGGATCGCCCTGGCCGAGGCCGCCGAGCGTCCGATGACCTGGCCCGGTCTCGGACGTCGGACGCCGCCACCGTTTGTGCTGGTGCTGGTGGACGATTCCGCAACCCTGGCCCGGGTCTCCCGCGGCCGCGCTCCGGGGTGGGGCGCCGGCGTGGCATTTCCCGCGGCCCGGACGATCATGATCCGGGCGGACCTGCCCGACCTGCAGCAGACCCTGCGTCACGAACTTGGCCACCTTGTCCTGCGGTCCGTCGTGCCGGGGCGGCTGCCGCTGTGGTTCGACGAGGGGTACGCCTCGTGGGCCTCGGGCGAGCTTGGGCGGATCGAGGGACTGGAGCTGAATCTGGCCGTGGCCAGCGGCAAGGTTCCCGGACTGGACGAGCTGGACGTCATGCTGCGGGGATCGGCAACCAGCGCCGATCTCGCCTACGCCCTCGCCGCCTCGGCCGTCGCCGAGATCGACGCTCGGCCGCCGCCGGGTGGGCTGGAGCCTTTGATCGACAAATTGGCGCGCGGGGAGGGGTTCGACAGCGCCCTGGCCGAGGCGACAGGCTTGACCCTGGATCGGTTCGAAGGCGAATGGCA
>DASPUE010000302.1:0-2574 GCA_035623055.1 Gemmatimonadales bacterium | reverse complement strand
CCTGAGCCGGAGCCGGACGAGCGGGTTGTCTCGGTGCACGCCGCTGAGGAGGACGGCGAGTGGCCTCGAGCTGTGCGGCTGGCCTACCGCCTGTACCAGCCGGCAACGGTCGACTCGACTGTGCCCACCATCCTGTTGGTGCACGGAAGCCCCGGTGACGGCCATGAGGTGACCGGGGCGGCACAGCTCCTCGGCAGTCGATTCCGGGCCATCGCCCCGGACCTTCCTGGTTTCGGCGGATCGGAGCGCGATGTTCCCGATTATTCGAACCGGGCCCACGCGCGGTATCTGCTCCAGCTCCTCGACAGCCTCAAGATCCCGGCCGCGCATGTGGTCGGGTTCAGCATGGGTGGCGGTGTCTGCCTGCAGCTCGAGGCCCTGGCGCCCGGCCGCGTCCGTTCGATCACCATGCTGTCGGCGATCGGCGCGCAGGAATACGAGCTGCTCGGCGACTATCACCTGAATCATGCGATCCACGGGCTGCAGCTGGTGGGCCTGTGGCTGCTGCGGGAGGCGACGCCGCACTTCGGCTGGATGGATGATGCGGTCCTGAGCGTTCCCTATGCCCGCAACTTCTACGACACCGATCAGCGGCCGCTGCGGGGGATCCTCGAGCATTACCAGGGGCCGATGCTCATCCTCCAGGGAACGCACGATGTGCTGGTGAATCCGGCCCTCGCGCGCGAGCATGCCCGCATCGTTCCCCAGAGCGAGCTGGCCATGGATGACGGGTCGCACTTTACCGCCTTCATGCATCCGGAGCGTGTCGCGGAGCCGATCGCCGACTTCGTGGCTCGGGTCGAACGGGGAGAGGCGAAGACCCGGGCCACGGCGGACCCCGCACGAGTCGCGGCCGCGGCCCGGCCCTTCGATCCGTCCGAGCTGCCGCCCATCGAGGGACTCGCCCTGGTGGTGCTGTGCCTGATCATCATTGCCTCGACCCTGATCAGCGAGGACCTCACCTGCATCGCCACCGGGCTGATGATCGCCCGGGGAACCATCGGCTTCGGCGTGGGTGTGATGGCCTGCTTCCTCGGCATCTTCATCGGTGACCTGCTGGTCTACCTGGCCGGGAGAAGCCTGGGGCGGGCTGTGCTCCGGAGGGCCCCGCTGCGGTGGTTCATCTCTCCGGAAGCGATCGCCTGGAGCTCGCAATGGATCGAGCGCCAGGGCGGTCTCCTGGTGTTCCTCACTCGGCTGCTCCCCGGCACCCGTCTCCCCACCTATTTCGCCGCCGGGATGTTGCGGACCAGCTTCGCCCGCTTCACTGCCTATTTCTTCCTCGCTTGCGCCATCTGGACACCGCTGCTGGTGGGGTTGTCCGCGGTCTTCGGGGAGGTGATCCAGGAGCTGCTTGGCGTGATGCGGAGACGCGCCTCGCTGTACCTGGTTGTGAGCGCGCTGGTCCTGTTCTTCCTGCTCAAATTGATCATCCCGCTCACCACCTGGCGCGGCCGGCGGCTGGTCCTCTCACGATGGCGGCGTCTCACCCGGTGGGAGTTCTGGCCCCGGTGGGCGTTCTATCCGCCGGTGGTGCTGTACGTGCTCTGGCTGGCCCTCCGGCACCGCGCGCTGCTCTTGTTCACGGCGGTCAACCCGGGGATTCCGGGAGGCGGCTTCATCGGCGAGTCCAAGAGTGGAATCCTCGAGGGATTGCGGCACAGCCCGGATCTGGTCGCAAGCTGGGAGCTGATCCCTGCCGCGCTCGCACCCGAGGCGCGGCTCGGGCGGGTCCACGCCTTTCGGGACCGGCTGGGGCTTGAATGGCCGCTGGTCCTCAAGCCGGACATCGGCGAGCGGGGGTCTGGGGTCGCGATCATCCGTCACGAGGCGGAGGCGCGCGCCTATCTCGAGCTCGCGAGCGGAGACACGATCGTCCAGGCGTACGTCCCGGGGCTGGAGTTCGGTGTCTTCTACCTCCGCCATCCCGACGAGGCCACGGGCCGGATCTTTTCGATCACTGATAAGCGCTTCCCGGAGGTTCGGGGGGATGGACGGGCCACGTTCGAGGAGTTGATCCTCGCCAACGATCGCGCGGTGTGCATGGCCCCTTTCTTTCTCCGGCGCCATGCGTCGAGGCTGACCTGGGTCCCTGACGCCGGCGAGATCGTGCCCCTGGTCGAGCTGGGGACCCACTGCCGCGGGGCCATCTTCTACGACGGCGGATCGGCGCTCACACCTGAGCTCGAGGCCGCGGTCGACAGGCTCAGCCGCGGCTTCCCGGGATTCTGGTTCGGGCGCTACGACATCCGGGTGCCGGACGCCGCTGCACTTCGCGCCGGCCAGGACCTCAAGGTGATCGAGCTGAACGGGGCGTTGGCGGAAGCGACCAGCATCTACGACCCGAAGCATGGGCTCTGGAATGCCTATCGCACCCTCTTCCGTCAATGGCGGTTGCTCTACGAGATCGCGGCAGCGAACGTGGCCCGCGGGGCCAGACCCGCAACCTGGTCGGAGCTATGGGCGTTGGTACGTCGGCATGGAGAGGAGATGCGAGAGAGAGAGCGACTGGCGGTGAGCGGTGAGCGGTGAGCGGTGAGCGGTGAGCGGTGAGCGGTGAGCGGTGAGCGGTGA
>DASPUE010000301.1:0-4076 GCA_035623055.1 Gemmatimonadales bacterium | reverse complement strand
AGATCCCGCATTCGCGGGCCGAGCAGGGCCGCCACGTCGGCCGGGTCCCGGACGCGGGGCCAGGCGGGCCGTTGCTCTACCAGGAGGCGGCCGGCCAACTCGAAGGCCGCCAGCAGGCGGGCCGCCTTGGCGGGGCCCACGCCCCGGGTGCGGGTCAGCTCCGCGGGGGGACGTGCCGCGAGGTCCCGTAACGAACCGCCGGCACGCGCGAGCAGCTGCCCGGCGAGGCCGGCGGCATCTCTCCCCTGCTTTCCCGTACCTAGCAGGATGGCGACAAGTTCCGCGACAGTCAACGCGGAGGGGCCGAGCGCCCAGAGGCGCTCACGAGGCCGGTCCACTGGGCAGGTATCCTGACTGGTCTCTTCCATCCGGACACGATACGGCGAGGCTGCCGGGGGGCCCCTCTCCGGAAAACGCGCATCCACGGGTCAGGGCGATCTAAACGGCCAAAGGCCCCCCCGGAGGAGCTCTCCGGGAGGGCCATGGCGCACTTAAGGAGATGGGTTTCGCCCGAGTTGGATCGTTACGGCTAGCGGCCTACCCCATGGCATTTCTTGTACTTCTTCCCCGAGCCACACGGGCAGGGATCATTGCGTCCCACCTCGGCCCGGTCGGGAGCCGAGCCGGCACCGATCGGACCGCGATTGGTAGTGATCGGCGGCGTCGCCGGGAGACGTGGGGTTGGAGGAGCCACCCGCGCTTCCGGGGCGAACAGGTCATCCGCGCCCGATTTCCGCTCGACCACCGGCGGCCGGGGGGGCGGGGCACGCCGAGCCGGTTCGGCGCTGATCTGGGTCTTGAGGAACCGTTCGGTGAACGTCGCCTGCACGTCCCGCATGAGGTCCTCGAACATGTCGAAGGCCTCCTTCTTGTACTCCACCAGCGGGTCGCGCTGGCCGTAGGCGCGGTACTGGATGGCGTTCCGCAGCTGGTCCAGGTCGTACAGGTGGTCCTTCCACTTCTCATCGAGTACCGTCAGCATCACCGTGGAGAGGACCTGGGCATCCATGTCTACGACTCCCACCTGCTTCCCGAAATCCGTCAGGTACTCGAGCTTGCGCCGGAAGGCCTCGTGACCGGCCTCCTTGGCCGCCGCGATGATCTTCTCGAGGCTGGGCGTCCGCGCCGGGTCCTCGACGGCATCCGCAGACACCAGGAACTGCTGCAGCAGCGCGCTGTGCAGGCCACCGCGGTCATAGTCCTCGGGGCGGTCGGCCTCCATCAGCGTCAGGTTGACCGTGCGCTCGATGGCCTGGTCCACCATGCGGGTAGCCTCCGCCTTGATCTGCTCTCCCCGCTCGAGGGCAAACAGCCGCAGCGAATAGACCACCTCGCGCTGCTGATTCATGACGTCGTCGTATTCCAGCAGCCGCTTGCGGGACTGGAAGTTCTGCAGTTCCACCCGCTTCTGGGCCTGGCTGATGGCGCCGGTCACCCACGGATGGGAGATGACCTCCCCCTCTTCCGCCCCGCCCTTGTCCATCCACCCGGCGATCCGGTCCGAGCCGAACAGCCGCATGAGGTCGTCTTCGAGCGAGAGGAAGAACAGCGACCGGCCGGGATCCCCCTGACGCCCGGACCGCCCGCGCAGCTGGCGGTCGATGCGGCGGGACTCATGCCGTTCGGTTCCGACGATCTGCAGGCCGTCGGTATCTGCCACCTTGTCGACGTCCGGCCCCAATTTGATGTCGGTGCCCCGGCCGGCCATGTTGGTCGCGATGGTGATCGCACCGCGCTGGCCCGCCTGGGCAACGATCTCCGCCTCGCGCTGGTGGTACTTGGCGTTGAGAACCTCGTGCTTGAGCCCCCGCCGTTTGAGCTGACGGGACAGGGTTTCCGAGACCTCCACCGTCACAGTGCCGATCAGCACGGGGAGACCGCGGGCGTGCACCTGCTCGACCTCGTCGACAATCGCGTTGTACTTCTCGCGCCGCGTCTTGTAGATGCGGTCCTCTTCGTCCACGCGTTTGACCGGACGGTTGGTGGGAATGACTGAGACCTCGAGACCGTAGATCGTGAAGAACTCCTGTTCCTCGGTCTCGGCGGTGCCCGTCATACCGGCCAGCTTGTCGTACATCCGGAAATAATTCTGGATGGTGATGGTGGCGAGCGTCTGGGTCTCGCCCTTCACCTGTACACCTTCCTTGGCTTCCACCGCCTGGTGCAGGCCGTCGGCCCAACGCCGGCCCGGCATCACCCGCCCGGTGAACTCATCCACGATCACCACCTGACCCTCCTGCACCAGGTAGTCCACTTCCTTTTCATACAGGGCGTGGGCCTGCAGCAGCTTGTGGATGATGTGGAGTTTCTCGCTCTTGAGCGCGTATTCGGCCTCGACCTCGCGTCGCCGGCTCACCCGCTCCTGTGGGGTGAGGGCGGGATCCCGATCGATGGCATGCACCTCTTCGGAGATATCGGGCACCAGGAACAGGCCGGGGTCGTTGGGCGACATCGCCGTCGCGCCGCGGTCCGTGAGGTGAACCGCGTGCCCCTTCTCGTCCAGCACGAAGTACAAGGCTTCTTCCAGGTCGCGCATCGTCTGCTGCCGCATCGGGAGCTTGCGGTCGGCGATATGATCGAGCTCGACCCGTTGCACCGCGCTCTTGACACCCGGCTCATTGAGGAGCTTGAGGAGCTTCTTGTTCTTGGGCATTCCGAGCCGGGCGATATACAGCTTCAGCGCCGCGTCGGAGAGCTTCTTGGGATCGGCGAGCAGCGGCTCCGCTTCCGCGAGCAGGGTGCTCGCCACCGTGTTCTGACGCCGCACCAGTTCGAGGACCTGACGGTTGAACTGGCCATACTTCTCGTCATTCTCGTTCCCGACCGGCCCGGAGATGATCAGTGGAGTCCGGGCCTCGTCGATCAGGATCGAGTCGACCTCATCGATGATCGCATAGGCATGGTCCCGCTGGACCCGCTGGTCCAGGGAGAACACCATGTTGTCGCGGAGGTAGTCGAACCCGAACTCGTTGTTGGTGCCGTAGGTGATATCGGCGTTGTATGCGGCGCGTCGCTCCGGGGTCGAAGGCTCGGTATCATCGAGACAGCCGACCGTGAGTCCCAGGTACCCATAGACGTGGCCCATCCACTGCGAGTCGCGCCGGGCCAGATAGTTGTTGACGGTAACCAGATGCGCGCCGCGGCCGGCCAGGGCGTTCAGGTACAGCGGCAGCGTCGCGACCAAGGTCTTCCCTTCGCCGGTGGCCATCTCGGCAATGCGCCCCTGGTGCAGCACGATCCCGCCGATCAGCTGCACGTCGTAGGGCACCATGTCCCAGACCAGTTCCCGTCCGGTGACCATGACCCGCGTGCCCACCAGGCGGCGGCAGGCCTCCCGCACCGTCGCAAAGGCCTCGGGCAGGACCTCGTCCAGGGCCACCGCCATCTCCTTCTTGTAGCGAATCTCGATAGTGTGGTAGCGATCCTCGAGCCGATCGCGTTCGGCGGGGTCGGCGCAGTCATGGCGCAACCGCCGCACCTCGTCGAGCTCCGCCTTGATGGGGCCGGTGCGCTCCACGATCCGGGCACGGAACTGGGTGGTCTGCGCCTTGAGCTGCGCTTCCGAATAGTCCTTGAGCACTGCCTCGTGGCGCTTGATGGCGTCCACGATGGGCTGGACCTTCTTCACTTCCCGCTGAAAGCGGGTGCCGAAGAGCCTGGTGAGCGGTCGTTGAATGAAATCAAGCATCCGTCAAATATAACCCCGCCGCCGCGATGGCTTCTGCGACTGGGTCAGGCACCCAGTAGCGGATTGAACGGCCTGCGGCAACCCGGTGCCGGATTTCGGTACTGGAGATATCGAGCCCCGGCACCGTGACCGCGCGTGCCGGCCATGGCAGTCGTGGAATTGCGCTGCCCGGCCGGGCGTAGATGACCAGCGTAGCGAGAGTCGGCAACGCCTCGGCTTCGTGCCACTGGGGCAGATCCTGCGCCGCGTCGGCTCCGACGATGAGTGCGAACCGCTGGTCCGGCTCGCGCGCCGCGAGCGCGCGAAGGGTCTCCACGGTATACGATGGGCCGGGGCGGTCGAGTTCGATGCGTTCGAGGGAGAACCGAGGCGCCCCGGCGATGGCCAG
>DASPUE010000300.1:0-9126 GCA_035623055.1 Gemmatimonadales bacterium | reverse complement strand
AACCTCGACACGATCGGCGTCATGCTGCCCTCGACCCCTCTGCACCTGCTGCTGCTGGAGGCGGCTGGCCGCCCGCTGGTGATGACCAGCGGCAACCAGAGCGAGGAACCGATCGCCATCGGCAACGATGAGGCGCGTTCCCGCCTCCTGGACATCGCCGACGGATTCCTCATGCACGACCGCGAGATTCTCTCGCGGCTGGACGATTCCGTAATCCGCTCTGCCGGCGGGAATGCTGTCTTCATTCGGAGGGCACGAGGCTACGCCCCCTTGCCGCTCCGGATGCCGGTAACGACTCCCGTCCCGCTGCTTGCGGTTGGACCGCACCTCAAGAACACCTTCACCCTGCTGCAGGGGGACCTGGCGTACGTGAGTCCCCACATCGGCGACCTGGAAAGCCTCGAGGGGCTGGAGCACTTCCAGCACACCCTGGCGGCCTATCGCCGGTTGTTCCGCATCGAGCCCGAGGCGGTCGTGCACGATCTGCATCCGGGCTATCTCTCCACCCGGCTGGCGCTCGAGCTGGGCCTGCCGACCACGCTCGCGGTCCAGCATCACCACGCCCACATCGCGGCTGTCATGGCGGAGCACGGCGTCACAGAGCCGGTGGTCGGCGTGGCGTACGACGGTACCGGTTATGGACTCGACGGCGCGGTCTGGGGAGCAGAGATCCTGGTGGGCGACCTGACCGGCTTCCGGCGCTTCGCCCACCTGCGGTACGCCCCGCTCCCGGGCGGCGATCTCGCCGCCCGGCGGCCTTGGCGCGCCGCCCTCGGCTACGCCGCGGTGGATGCCCGTGCCAGAGCAGCGCTGAGCGCCGCGTTTGCGACGATCCCTGACTCGGAGCGGGGCATCGCCGAACGGCAGCTGGAGGCTCAGGTGAACGCCCCGCTAGCCTCATCGATGGGTAGGTTGTTCGATGCGGCGGCGGCGATCCTCGGGCTCCGCCTGACCTCGGAGTACGAGGGACAGGCCGCGATGGAGCTGGAAACCCTCGCCGGCGCTCGTCCCGCCTCCGAGTATCCGATGCCGGTTGTGGAAGACGGCTCGGGCACTCTCCAGCTCGATCCCATACCGATGCTGGTGCGGCTGGCCCTCCGCCGCCAGCGCGGAATGGATCGGGCCGATCTCGCGGCCGATTTTCACGCCAGCGTGGCCTGGGCGACCGAACAGATGGTGGTGCGGGCCGCGCGCGAGAGCGGCATTGGCACGGTCGCGCTCGGGGGTGGCGTGTTCCAGAACGCGAGACTCCTGGGCTCGCTCCGCGTCCGACTCGAAGGCCATGGATTCCGGGTCCTGGTTCCACGGCTGCTCCCACCCAATGACGGCGCGGTCAGCTACGGCCAGGCAGCGATGGCCGCCGCCATCCTCTCCCTCCGGAGGTGATCTCATGTGTCTCGGCATTCCGGGCCGGGTCCTGGATACCCGTGACGACCGCGGCCTGCTGATGGGCACTGTGGATTTCGGTGGCGTGAAGCGCGAAGTCTGTCTCGCCTACGTCGCCCCCGAGGTTCAGTCGGGGGATTACGTGGTGGTTCACGTCGGCTTCGCGATCAGCAAGGTCGACGAATCGGAGGCCCGGCGGACCTTCGAGGTCCTCCGGCAGATGAGTCAGTTGGAGGAGTTGGACTGGATGCGGGAGGTCGCCGAGCAAAGCCTTGCCGGCCCGGGCGGCGGAGGCAACGGATGAAATACCTGAGCGAATACCGCGACAGCGCCCTGGCGCAGGCGCTGATCTCCCGGATCCGATCCACGGCGACCCGGCGCTGGACCCTGATGGAAGTCTGCGGCGGCCAGACCCACACCATCGTCCGCCAGGGGCTGGACGAGCTGCTCGCGGATGCGGTGGAGATGATCCATGGCCCTGGGTGTCCGGTGTGTGTCACCCCGCTGGAGCAGATCGACAAGGCACTCGCCCTGGCGGCGAGACCCGATGTGATCTTCACCTCCTTCGGCGACATGCTGCGGGTGCCGGGGTCGAGCTGCGACCTGCTGCAAGTGCGGGCGCGGGGAGGGAATGTCCGAATCGTCTACTCCCCCCTCGATGCCCTCGAGCTGGCGATCCGAACCCCCGATAAGCAGATCGTCTTCTTCGCGGTCGGGTTCGAGACCACCGCGCCGGCGAACGCCATGGCGGTGTGGCGCGCCCGTGAGCTCGGCATTTCCAACTTCAGCATTCTCGTCTCCCATGTGACCGTTCCGCCCGCCATGACGGCGATCCTCGCTTCGCCCGACAATCGGGTACAGGGGTTCCTCGCGGCCGGTCACGTCTGCACCGTGATGGGATGGGAGGAGTACGAGCCGATCGCGCAGCAGTACCAAGTGCCGATCGTCGTCACCGGATTCGAGCCCCTGGATATCCTGGAGGGTATGCTGCTCGCGATCCGCCAGCTGGAACGGGGCGCCCACGTCGTCGAGAACCAATACGTCCGAGCAGTCCGGCGTGAGGGGACGCGCCCGGCGCAGGAGCTGGTCCGCAAGGTCTTCCGGCTGGCGGACCGCCAGTGGCGCGGCATCGGGGCGATCCCTCGGAGCGGCCTGGTGCTCCGGGAGGAGTACGCCGATTTCGACGCCGAGGTGCGGTTCGGACTCGGGACGATGACGGTCGCGGAGCCGGCGGAGTGCCGGGCCGGCGATGTGCTGCGTGGAAACCTCAAGCCAACGCAGTGCCCCGCCTTCGGAACCCTTTGCACGCCAGAACGACCGCTGGGGGCGCCGATGGTCTCCTCCGAGGGCGCTTGCGCGGCTTACTACAACTACGCCCGATTCCGGGGGCCGGCCACGACGGAGCTGACCCAATGACCAGCGTGAGCTTCAACGGGCCCGCCTGTCCCGTTCCCCTGGCCGACGATTCGCGAGTCCAGCTGGGGCATGGCTCGGGCGGGAAACTGAGCGCGACGTTGCTGCGCGAGCGCTTCGCCCCGCACTTCGCCAATCCCTACCTCGCCCAGCAGGGGGACGGCGCGGTGGTCCCGCTCGGCGCCAGCGAGATCGTCGTCTCCACCGACACCTTCGTGGTCAGCCCACTGGAGTTTCCCGGGGGCAACATCGGGGCGCTGGCCGTCCACGGCACCATCAATGATGTCGCGATGATGGGAGCCCGGCCGATGTACCTCTCGGCGGGGTTTGTCCTGGAGGAAGGCCTGGAGTTGAGCACACTCGACCGCATCGTGCGCACCATGGCCGAGGCGGCCGCGCGAGCGGGGATTCCTATCGTGACGGGGGATACCAAGGTGGTCGAGCGCGGCAAAGCCGACGGGCTCTACGTGAACACCACCGGCATCGGCCTCCTCGACCCGGGGTTCCGTCCCGCGCCCGATCAGGCGCGACCGGGAGATCGCATCCTGGTGAGCGGACCGATCGGCAGGCACGGGATGGCGATCATGGCGGTGCGTGAGGGGCTCACTTTCGAGAGCACCATCGAGAGCGATACCGCGGATCTTTCGCCGCTGGTCGATCGGCTGCGAGCGGCCGCCGGTGCCTCGGTCGCCGTGCTACGCGATCCGACCCGCGGGGGGGTCGCCAGTACGCTCAACGAGATCGCCCAGGCTTCCAAGGTGGGAATGATGCTGGATGAGACCGCCTTGCCGGTGCCCGGGGATGTCGCGGCCGCCTGCGAGATGCTGGGACTCGATCCGATGTACGTCGCGAACGAAGGGGTGCTGGTGGCGATCGTGCGGCCGGAGCGGAGCGACGCCGCACTCGCCGCGCTCCGCGGTCATCCCCTTGGGCGGGAGGCCCGTACGCTCGGCACCGTAGTCGCGGAGCACCCCGGCTACGTCGTGCTCAGGACCGTGGTGGGCGGAACTCGAGTAGTGGATCTCCTGCCTGGAGATCAGCTGCCGCGGATCTGCTGAAGGAGAAACGAGAGGAGGGAGCGCGGCAACAATGCGCTCCCTCCTCTCGATGCACAGCTCGCGGGTTCACTCCGCGGCGAAGAGGCCGTCCACCGACAAGTAGCGCTCCCCCGTATCATAGCAGAACACCAGCACCCGGCTCCCCGGCGCCACGTCAGGCAGTTTCTTGGCCACCGCGGCCAGGGCGGCCCCGGACGACGGGCCGACGAAGATGGCCTCCTCCTTGGCCGCGCGGACCGCGTAGGAGAACGCCTCCTCCTCGGTGACCTGGATGGTCCCGTCGAGCGTCGCGGTGTGGAGGTTGGCCGGGATGAACCCCGCGCCGATGCCCTGGATCTTGTGCGGACTGGGGCTTCCCCCGGAGATCACCGCGGATTTCGCGGGCTCTACCGCAAAGGTCTTGAGCTTCGGGAATTTTTCCTTCAGCACCTCGCTCACCCCGGTGATGTGCCCGCCGGTCCCGACCCCGGTGATCAGGTAGTCGACGCCTTCGGGAAAGTCGGCAAGGATCTCGCGTGCGGTGGTCCGACGGTGAATCTCGATGTTGGCGGGGTTCTCGAACTGCTGGGGGATCCAGCTGTCGGGGGTCTGGGCCCGCAGCTCGTTGGCCCGCTCGATGGCGCCCTTCATCCCCTTCTCCCGCGGGGTGAGTTCGAGCTTTGCGCCGTAGGCGACCATGATGCGGCGGCGTTCAATGGTCATCGATTCCGGCATTACGAGAATCAGCCGGTACCCCTTCACCGCCGCCGTCATGGCGAGGCCGATGCCGGTGTTGCCACTGGTCGGCTCGATGATCGTGGTGGTTTTCTTGATCACCCCGCGGCGCTCGGCGTCTTCGATCATCGAGAGGCCGATGCGGTCCTTGATGCTGCCGCCGGGGTTGGCTCGCTCGAGCTTGAGCCAGACCTCGGCCTTCGTGTCATAGAGCCGGTTGATGCGGACGTGCGGGGTGTTGCCGATGGTCTCCAGAATGTTCGCGGCCTTCATGGCGCTGGCCCTCGTGATGTCGGTGGTGTTCGAAGCGGGACCGGCCGCCGTCGCGGCCACGGCCCGCGGTCAGTGGTGCGGTAGCTGGCGCCCGCCGCGACATCGGCCTGGGGGAGTGGCCCGCCGGAGCGCGGGCAAGGTGGGAAGCATGCTAGATGTTGTATTCGAGCAGGGGTTCCTCGGCGTCCCGGGGGCGCTCCACCGTGGCCCCATGCGTAACCACCGAACCGGGCGGCACGCTGTGGGTAAGCCAGACGTTGCCGCCGATCACGCTGCCGGCACCGATGACGGTCTCTCCCCCCAGGATCGTCGCGTTGGCGTAGATCACGACGTCGTCTTCGATCGTGGGGTGACGCTTCTGGCGAGCCAGTTCCTTCCGCACACTCAGGGCCCCGAGCGTGACTCCCTGATAGAGCCGGACGCGGTCCCCGATGACAGTGGTCTCGCCAATCACGATCCCGGTGCCGTGGTCGATCGCCAGTGACCGTCCTATGCGCGCGCCGGGGTTAATATCGATTCCGGTCAATCGGTGCGCAAACTCGGAAATAAGCCGCGGCAGCAGGGTCACCCCTTCGGCGGCGAGCGCGTGCGCAATCCGATGGCAGGCGATCGCCAAGAACCCGGGATAGGCGAGGATCACCTCGTCCACGCTGCGCGCGGCGGGATCGGCCTCACAGGTAGCACGCGCGTCGAGCAGCAGGCTCTCCCGCAAGCCGGGTAGCTCTTCCAGAAACCGATCCGCGACTCGAACCACGGCCGCCTCGCCCTGGCCCTGGCCGGCGAGGAACGATTCCACCCGCCGCCGCAGCTCGGACATCTCGGCCCGGACATCTCGCGGAGAGGTGGCGCTGGAGGCGGCGAAATGCGGAAAGAGGAGCGCCAGCGCTGCATGGGTGAACTCCTCCGCGAAGCGCTGGGCCTCTGCGGGGAGGTTGTAGCCCGTGCGGGCATCGGCGAGGAGACGGACAAAGTCGTCGAGGGGCCGGTCCATGAAGGCAACTTAACCCGGCACCCGTGGAGAGGCGAAACCGGCCTGTCTACTTGGGGAGTTGGGCCGAAGCGGCGCCGAAGGAGGGCAGCGCGTTGAGCGCCAGGCGCAGAAGGCCGGTCACCAGCGGCCCGCCCACCGCCAGCCCGACCAGGCCGAGGTTGATGGCGAGCCATCGGCTGGTCCACCGGTTCACCAGCCCGCGATTGCGGGTCGCGACCAGCACGGTGCCGGCGACCAAGTTGATGGCCACCAGCAGGATGAGTCCTGTGTCCCAGGCCCAGACTCCGGCGTCGCCGAGCCAGGCCAGCATCACCGCTTTCATGTCCGCCGATCACCACGAGGAGGGAGCGGGCGCGGCCAGCGCCCACTGATCACAAGTTCGACTTTTCCCGCCGGCGCGCAAGCACCCGCCGCTTCCTCAAGCCGAGAGCCCAGGTCCCCTACTGGCCGAGGTAGTCGACCAGCAGATCTCCGACCCGCTCCCCCTTCGCCCGGGGGGTCTGGGTCCGGCCAAAGTTGCTTCGGGCGAAGTCGTTGGTCTGGCCGCCGGCTGCCGTCATCATCGCCGAGATAGTGGTGCCGACCGGCGCCTTGGCCATCGCGTTCACGAGGAAGTAGGTAAAGACGCTCGCGAGTCCGCCCCGGTCGGGCCACCCGGTGGCGGTCCAAGCCACCTCCTTGTCGCTCGAGGCGTTCAGGGTGATGTGGGTGATCGGCAGGCTGGATTCCCGTCCCGGGCCATTGAGAAAGCGGGCAGGCAGCGCCAGCCGGTCCTTGACGTCACGGAATCGGGCGAGCTTCGGCAGGCCCCGCGGACTGTCTCCCCGGGTCCCGACCCCCGAGTAAGATGCATCGAGGACCATCAGGACCCGCCCGGCGTTCAGCTCGCCGGCGAGGATATCGAGCTCGTCCTGAAGGATGAGGCTGCCCTTCTCTCCCGGAGCATTGCCCCAGACGTACAGGGCGTCGTCGTGCTCGTTGTTCTCCGCCTCGCCGGTGTTGGTGAGGCCAACGCTTTCCTCCAGCTCGGTCCCCGCTCCTGAAAAGTAGAAGACGGCCGTCCCTTTCGGTCCGGCCTGGGACAGGAACCGCCGGAACGCGTTGATGATCTGGTCGCGGTTGCCGTTGCGGTCGGTCAGGGTCACGATCCGTTCCGGCTTGAAGCCGTAGCGGCCGATCAGGACCTGCCGGAACATCGCCGCGTCCTGCCGGGGACCGGTCAGATCCTGGTCCTCTCCGGGATAATCCGAAATGCCGACGATGACCGCGTAGCCTTCGGTCGGACTCCCGCCCCCCGGGTAGAGCGCGGTCCAGTTGCTGGCCACCGTGCTGCCAATCGAGGAGACGAGTTCCAGCGCATACACGCCGTAGAAGTACTGCGGACCACGGCTCGCCGCGGCGTTGGCAATGATGAGATACTCGCCGTCCGAGGGGAGACGAACCCTGAGCCCGGCATCGCTGGTCCCGGCGCCCAACCCATCGTCATCCTCCCCGACCGTCTCGACCCCTTCTGCCGTCTGCCTGGCAACCAGCAGATAGGCATCGAGGCTCGAGGAGCGCATCGTCACCGTGAGCACCTCTCCCGCCCGGCCCGTGTAGGTCCAGATCTGGTAGGGAGTCTTGTCGCTGCTGAGCACCGGATCCGTCGGGGTAAGCTGCCCGCGCACGTTCATCCCAGGGAGGAGCGCGGTCCCGCCCGGCCGCCACCGGGGCTTGGTCCGGGCCAGGACGATCGTGCCCTTGGAGCGATCGGGAACCGGCTTGACCGGCACCTGAGCCCCGGCCGGCGCCACCCCGACGAGAGCCAGGAGCAGGGCGCCGGCAATGCAGAGGGCCGGCCAATGTCGAGGAGCGCGAACGGGCAGCTGTGGGAAGTGCATCCGGGTGGTCGCCCCGTTCCGATGGTTCGTTGGGCCAAGGGACGCGCGGCGAAAGGCGTCGTGCACGCGGGTCGAGTGATGACAACGATAATCTACCGCGTCCGCTGGCCAATCCCGCGCCAACCGGGGTCGGGCCCGCCCTAGCGGTCGGTCTCTGAAGAGTCCAAGATTACACGAGCCCGTCGCACTCCCGTGACTCCGCCCGTACTCCGTTCCAGCGACCCAGAACGGAGGAACCAAATGGCCGCCGGCAACGTTGTGTTCTGCCTTCCCCCCGCCGTGGGGGGCCTATGACCACCGCACCCGACCCCCGCCGTCCCGGCGCCGCGACCGAGTTCGCCCCGCGCGAGCTGGCCGTGGCCTACCCGACCTTCCCGGAGCTGCTCCCCCGGGAGGAGGCCACGGCCGGCCGCTACCGGGTGCGCTTTGCCCGGACCGTGGATGAGCTGGACCAGATCCAGCGGCTACGGTTCGAGGTGTTCAATCTGGAGCTGGGCGAGGGGCTCGACAGCGCGTTCGAGACGGGCCGGGATCATGATGAGATCGATCCCTGCTTTCATCACCTGCTCATCGCTGCGGGGAGTCCCGAAGAAGTCGTGGGCACCTATCGGCTGCAGACCGCTGCCATGGCCACCACGCACCGTGGCTTCTACTCGGCGGCGGAATTCGACCTCGGCGGGCTGCCGCAGGAGTACCTCGGCGAGGCGGTGGAGGTCGGCCGTGCCTGTGTCGCCAGAGAGCATCGCAACGGACGGGTGCTCAATCTCCTGTGGCGCGGCCTGGCGCTGTATGTCCGCCAGAACCACAAGCGGCATCTTTTCGGATGCTGCTCGCTGACCTCCCAGGACCCCGCGTTGGGTCGGGCGACCCTGTCCTTCCTGGAGCGCGAGGGGCACCTGCATCCGAGCCTGTTCGCGCCCCCTCGGGAGGGATTCGGATGCGACGAGGCCGATCCACTCGAGGTGGCCCGGGCACAGGTTCACATTCCGCCCCTGTTCCAGAGTTATCTCACCCTGGGGGCCAAGGTGATCAGTCCCCCAGCGATCGACCGGCAATTCAAGACCATCGACTTCCTGGTTGCGCTTGATGTTGGCACCCTCGACGAACACCGATATCGTTTCTTCTTCCGCTGACGCCGGCCGGGGTCCGGCGACCATCCGCCTGCCCCTGCTTGCGGCCTGGACCCTGGCCGAATTCCTGGCTTGGGCGGTGGGCACGGCATTGACGCTGCCGGCTCGGGGCGCGCGGAGGGCAGTCCGGGTGTGGGCCTTCCGGGGCTGGTCTCGCGGGGTCCTGCGGATCCTGGGCGTACGACTCGCCGTCGAAGGCCAGGTGCCGGCGGCCCCGTTTCTCCTGGTGTCGAATCACCTGAGCTATCTGGACATCGTGGTTTACGCCGCGCTCCTGCCGG
>DASPUE010000299.1:0-3765 GCA_035623055.1 Gemmatimonadales bacterium | reverse complement strand
GTTCGTGGAAGCGCGCCGGGGACGGCGCCCCGGAGCGCCTCGTCTCTCGGCCGGTGGCGCCCGGCCACCCGCTGCGAGTCGCGGAAAGTCGCTCCCATCCTTCCAAGGACCTCGAGACCTTTCTGGCCCCGCTCCCGGTGGCAGAGCGGCTCCGGGTGGGAAGCTCGCTCAAGTTCTGCTGGGTCGCGGAGGGGAAGGCAGACATCTATCCTCGCTTCGGGCCGACGATGGAATGGGACGTTGCGGCCGGTGACTGCATCTTCCGCTGGTCAGGGGATGGGGAGGGACGGAGGTCGCCTCTGATCTACAACCAGCCGGGGCTCCGCAATGCGGGGTTCGTGATCGGAATGAGCGACGGGACGGCAGCGCCGGACCCGGGGCCCGGTGTCGTGCTCTGGTTCACCGGACTTTCCGGTGCCGGGAAGAGCACCATCGCCTGTCGGGTCGTGGAGCTGCTCCAAGCTATGGGGCGTCAGGTCGAATACCTCGACGGGGACGCCATTCGGGAGATCTTTCCCGGCACGGGATTCACCCGGCCGGAGCGCGATGCCCACATTCGCCGGATCGGCTGGGTGGCCAGCCGTCTCGAGCACCATGGGGTGACGGTCGTCGCCTCGCTGGTCTCGCCCTATGCGGACTCGCGGCGTTTCGTGCGGAGCCTGTGCCGCCGGTTCGTGGAGATCTACGTCGCGACGCCATTCGAGGAGTGTGCCCGGCGGGACGTGAAAGGGCTGTACGCCCGGGCCGCGGCGGGGGAGATCCGCAACTTCACCGGTCTCGACGATCCCTACGAGCCTCCGGACGACGCGGAGCTGGTGCTCGATACCACGGATCTTACCGTTGAGGACGCCGCCGGGCGCGTGATGGAATCCCTGGAGCGCGTTCGGTCGGCCGAGAGCCGATAGCCGGTCCTTCACCGCGGGGAATCGCCTATGACTGCCACCGCTGCCGATCATCTCGACCAGCTCGAGCATCGCAGCGTCCACATCCTCCGTGAGGCCTATGCCAGCTTCAAGAGTCTCTGCATGCTCTGGTCGATCGGCAAGGACAGCACGGTGCTCCTGTGGCTCACCCGCAAAGCGTTCTTCGGGCACGTGCCGTTCCCGCTCGTGCACATCGACACCTCGTTCAAGATTCCGGAGATGATCCGCTACCGGGATCGTCTGGCCGCGGAGTGGAATCTCACCCTGATCTACGGGCAGAACGAGGAAGCGCTGCGGCAGAAGCGGACCTTCCCCGATGGGGCGGTGGATCGGATCACCTGCTGCAGTCTCCTCAAGACCGAGGCCCTGAAGAAGACCCTGTCCGGCGAGTGGCCCCGCTACCGGTTCAACCCCGCACGCAAGGCCTACGAGCGGGACCGCAATACCGAGCCCTATACCGGCGTGATCGTCGGCGCCCGGGCCGATGAGGAGGGGAGCCGCTCCAAAGAGCGCTACTTCTCGCCGCGCAATCAGCAGTCGACGTGGGATGTCGGAGACCAGCCGCCCGAGTTCTGGAATCAGTACAAGACTGACTTCGCGCCCGGCACCCACCTGCGGATCCACCCACTGCTCGACTGGACCGAACTCAACATCTGGGAGTACATCGAGCGGGAGTCGATCCCCACGGTTTCGCTCTACTATGATCAAGGTACCGGCTCACGCTACCGGTCTCTCGGCTGCGGACCCTGCACCCGACCGGTGGAGTCCACCGCACGCGATGTACCGGAGATCATCGCCGAACTCAGGACCGGCAAGTTCGCCAATATCGCGGAACGCTCGGGGCGGGCGCAGGACAAGGATGACGGCGGCGGGCTCGAGACGCTCCGCCGTGACGGTTACATGTGATTGCTTGTTCGGGGCTCTCCCTGCACGGGAGTTGCAGGGAATCACCTAGAACTTGCGTCGCCCCTGACTGATACCACACCGGGATCTCCTGACCATTGACCACCTCCGCAACCGCTCGGCCGCTGAACCAGGAGCCGGCTCGAGCGCTCCACGTGCTTGCGCCAAGCCTAGTTGGCGGCCTCGAGTCCGTGGTCAAGATGTTGCTGCAAGGCTGGGTCGCGCGGGGCGGCTCGGCGGCGGTCGCGCTTGCTCTCGAGCCCGGAGAGCCAGTCCCGGCCGGCTGGTCCGATCTGGAGTCTCTGGGCGTCCGGGTGCTGCCCCTGCCGATACCGCATCGGAGCTATCTCCGAGAACGACGCCTGTACGCGGACGCGATTCGGGATTGGAAGCCCGATGTGGTCCACTGTCATGGATACCGTCCCGATATCCTGGCCGGGTGGGCTGCTCACGGACTCGGGGTCGCGCGCGTCTCCACGGTTCACGGGTTCACGGGGGTCGACTGGAAGAATCGCCTCTATGAGACCTTCCAGATCCGGGCGCTGGCCCATTTCGACGGAGTCATCGCCGTCTCCCGATCGATCGTAAGTCGCCTAGTGGCCGCCGGCGTCCCGCAAGCCGTGATCGCGCTGATTCCCAACGCGCTGCAACCAGAACCGGCCTTGCCGCGAGAAGCCGCCCGGCGCGAGCTAGGGCTCCCAGCCGGTGAGCCGGTCCTGGGTTGGGTCGGGCGACTGTCGCCGGAGAAGGGGCCGGACGTCTTGATCGATGCCTTGCCGGAGCTCCAGAACCTGCCAGTCAAGATTTCCTTGATTGGCGACGGCAGACTCCGGGGGTCGCTGGAGGAACAGGCCCGGCGGATCGGTGTGGCCGACCGGGTCCGTTTTCATGGGGTGATTCCAGGTGCGGCCCGTCTCTACTCGGCCTTCGATGGCTTTGTATTGAGCTCTCGAACGGAAGGGACTCCGATCGCGTTGCTCGAAGCGATGGCCGCGGAAGTTCCCATCGTGGCAACGACAGTCGGCGGGGTTCCCGACGTGATCGGCAGCGACGAGGGGCTGCTGATCCCGCCTGAGGATCCCGTGGCTCTCGCCACTGGGATACGGGCCATCCTCGAGAATGCCTCCGTCGCCCGGGCCCGGGCCATCCGCGCCCGCCTGCGCGTCGCCAGAGACTTTGCCGCTGCGCCCTGGATCGAGCGCCACGTCGAATTCTACAATACCGTTCTTGCTCGGATCCGGAGACCACGGGCATGACCCTGAACGATCTCGAAGTCCTGCTGGTGCTGTTGCCGGCGGTGTTGCTGGCCTATGCCTACCTCGCCTATCCGGCACTGCTCAGGCTCTTCGGATCTTTCCGCTCGGCGCCCCCGGCCCCGGCGGATACGCCGGAATGGCCACTGATCAGCATCGTGGTCCCGGCGTACAACGAAGAGCAGGCTATCCGCCGGACGATCGAGTCGCTCCTGGCGCTCGATTATCCCGCGGGTCGTCGCCAGATCCTGATCCTGTCGGATGCCTCGAGTGATGGCACCGACGACGTGGTGCGGTCGTACGCCGATCGCGGGGTGGAGCTGCTCCGGCTGCCCACCCGGAGCGGCAAGACCGCGGCGGAAAATGCCGCGCTCCCGCTGATCCGGGGAGAGATCGTCGTGAATACGGATGCCACCATTCGCATCCTTCCCGAAAGCCTCAAGCCGCTGATCCGCACCTTCCAGGACCCTACCGTCGGGGTGGCCTCCGGTCGGGACCTGAGCGTGGGGGACGTTACCATCGAGGCGAGTGGCGGTGAATCGGGCTACGTGGGCTATGAGATGTGGGTGCGGTCACTTGAGACCAGGCTGGGCTCGATTGTCGGAGCGAGCGGGTGCTTCTACGCCATCCGGCGGCCGCTCCACGTCATCGAAGTGCCTCCGGCGCTTTCCCGGGACTTTGCCTCT
>DASPUE010000298.1:0-4562 GCA_035623055.1 Gemmatimonadales bacterium | reverse complement strand
GATCTCCGGGTGTTGCCGGAGAACCAGTCCCTGCTGGGCGCTCCCGAGGTGGTAGACCTGGTCTGGAAGGTGGCCAAGGAGATCGGTCACGGCGACGTGTTCATCGACTCGCCCGGCTCGGGCCCCACGCTGATCGACGACCACGCCGAGCTGCAGAAGGTAGGGATCCGGGCCATCGACGTGGTCGATTTCGCCTATCCCGATGGCCAGGCGAACCTGTACTGGCACACCCCCGCCGATACCCTGGACAAGGTGAGCGCACGGAGCCTGCAGATCGTGGGCGACGTGGCCATGGCCCTGGTCAGGAAGTAGATAGCGGCCCGCCGGCCACGCCCCGTTCGCAGTCTCCCGCACCGGTCGGCGTTTTTCGGTGGTCTCGGCTCGCCCCATTCGGCACCATCATCGTGCATGGCGCCGGAACGGCGGGCGGTTCTACTCCTCGTTACGCTCGCGGTAGCGGGACAGGGCCTTCGAGTCTGGGCCGGCCGCCCCGAAGACTCGCCGGGCGATGTGACGGTGATTCAAGGCGGTGTGCCCGGCGCTCCCCGGGCCCACCGGGATTCGGCAATCGCCTTGGCTCGCCCCCTTGCCGCCGGAGAGCGCATCGACCTGGATCGCGCCTCGGCGGAGGAGATCACCCGGTTGCCACGGATCGGGCTATCGCTTGCCCGGACCATCGTCGCGGACCGAGTGGCACGCGGGCCCTTCGGGAGTCTTGCCGGCCTCGACCGCGTTCCAGGGATCGGCCCGGGTCTCCTCGCCGCCATTCAGGACCACACCACCTTCTCCGGCACGCCCAGGATGGATCTGAGTCCGCCCGCGGGGGCCTTCCCCTCTGGTGGGACGTCCTCGGGGTCCGACCGCGCGGTCGGCGAGCGCCCGCCGCTCGACCTCAACTCCGCGACCGCCGCCGAGTTGGAGCGCCTCCCCCACATCGGCGCCCACCTCGCCGGCGTCATCGTGGCCTTCCGCGACAAGTACGGTCGCTTTCCCGTGGTCGACAGTCTGACGAGAGTTCCCGGGATCGGGCCGGCGACCGTCAACCGACTGCGGGGACTGGTGCGGGCGGAGTAGCGAGATGCGGCTGGAGCCGCCTCGCCTATTGACACCCTTCCCCGGCAATCTAGCTTACGTCAATAGACGTAAACCGTTGTCACACTTAACAATCCAGCACGCGCGAGGGCGATGGCGACAGCAGCGGCCGGTGGAAACGACCGGCTGGGCGATATCCTGATGCGCGAGGGGCTGATCACCCGTGATCAGCTGAATGCGGCTCTCGCGGACCAAAAATCGTCCGGTCACCGCTTGGGCTATGTCCTGGTGAAGCTGGGACTGGTTCAGGAGCTCGAGGTCACCAAGGTGCTCGCCCGGCAGTACCGGATGCCGGCGGTGGACCTGACACGCTTCGAGGTCGACCCGAAGATCCTCAAGCTGGTGCCCGCCGACTTCGCGCTCAAGCACGTGGTCCTGGCGCTCAAGCGGGAGGGACGCACCCTGACGGTGGCGATGGCGGACCCCACCAACACCGGGGTGCTGGACGACCTGAAGTTCATTACCCGCTTCGACCTCTTCCCGGTTATCGCGGGCGAATACACCCTCCGCAGTATCATCGAGAAACACTACGAGTCCTCCGACGAGCAGCTGCAGACCCTCCTCAAGGACATGGAGGAGTTGGGCGAGGGCGACGTCGAGGTCGTGGAGGAGCAGGAGGATGAGGCGGCGACCCAGGCGCAGATCAACGACGCGCCGGTGGTCAAGCTCATCAACGGCATCCTGACCGATGCGGTGAAGCGCGGCGCGAGCGACATCCACATCGAGCCCTTCGAGCACGAGATCCGGGTGCGGTACCGGATCGACGGTGCGCTGCTCGAGGTGATGAAACCCCCGGTCAAGATGAAAGCGGCGCTGACGTCGCGCATCAAGATTCTCTCCCAGCTCAACATCGCCGAGCGCCGAGTGCCGCAGGACGGGCGCCTCAAGCTCAAGATCGGTAACAAGGTCATCGACTTCCGAGTGTCGGTGCTGCCGGTCATCTTCGGCGAAAAGATCGTGCTTCGGATCCTGGACAAGGGGAACCTCACGCTCGATCTCTCCAAATTCGGTTTCGAGGCGAAGGCGGAGCAGGACCTGATGCGCGCCATCCTCAATCCATACGGGATGGTGCTGGTCACCGGTCCGACCGGCTCGGGGAAGACGACCACGCTGTATTCGGCGCTGTCCCGGGTGAACACCGTCGAGACCAATATCATGACGGCCGAGGACCCGGTCGAATACAACCTGATGGGCATCAATCAGGTGCTGGTTCGGACCGAGATCGGGCTGACTTTCGCGGCGGCCCTCAAGGCCTTTCTGCGCCAGGACCCGAACATCATCATGATCGGGGAGATCCGCGACCTGGAGACTGGCGGGATCGCCATCAAGGCCGCCCTCACCGGGCACCTGGTGCTCTCGACCCTGCACACCAATGATGCCCCGTCCACGATCACCCGCATGATCGACATGGGGATCGAGGCCTTCAACGTGGCGAGCGCCGTGAACCTGGTTGTTGCCCAGCGGCTGGTGCGGCGGATCTGCCGGGATTGCAAGGCGCCACACACCTATTCCGACATGGAGCTCAAGGTCCTCGGTGATAACGTCGAGGAATTGAAGAAGATCCAGTTCATGCGCGGTGTAGGGTGCGACACTTGCAGTGGGACGGGATACAAGGGGAGGGCCGGGCTCTACGAGGTCATGGCCCTCTCCCCTGAACTCCGCCGCCTCATCCTCCGCGGCGGTTCCGTAGCCGAAATCCGGGACCAGGCGGTGGTGGACGGCATGCTGACCCTCCGGATGGACGGCATCAAGAAGATCGAACGCGGGGTGACCACGCTGGAAGAGGTCATCAAGGAGACGGCCGGATGACGGTGAACCTGCGAGCCTTGCTCGAGGAAATGATAGAGAAGGATGCCTCCGACCTGCACATCACCGCGGGCGAACGGGCCAAGCTCCGGATCGACGGGGACATCACCAACGCCGCCGCGCCCGACGTGCTGACCCCCAAAGACACGCTCGCCCTGGCCTACTCGGTCCTGACCGAGAACCAGAAGAAGCGTTTCGAGACCGAGGACGAGCTCGACTTCTCGTTCGGCATCCAGAATCTGGCTCGCTTCCGCGGCAACGTGTTCAAGCAGCGGGGCTGCGTGGCGATCGTCATCCGGATGATTCCCTTCAACGTGCGGACCTTCCAGGACCTGGGGCTGCCACCGGTCATCTCCAAGCTGGCGGAGAAGCCCCGAGGGCTGATCCTGGTCACGGGACCCACCGGTTCCGGCAAGTCCACCACGCTGGCCGCGGTGCTCGACAAGATCAACAAGGAGCGCAAGGGCCACATCATCACGGTGGAAGACCCGATCGAGTTCATTCATCGGCACCAGCAGTGCATCGTGAACCAGCGCGAGGTCGGCACCGATACCAAGAGCTTCGCCAACGCGCTCAAGTACGCGCTGCGCGAGGATCCCGACGTGATCCTGGTCGGCGAGTTGCGCGACCTGGAGACCATCGCAGCCTGCCTCACCATCGCCGAGACGGGCCACCTCGCCCTCGCGACCCTGCACACCAATTCGGCTGCCGAGTCGATCAACCGGATCATCGACGTCTTTCCGTCCAACCAGCAGCAGCAGGTCCGCGCTCAGCTCGCCTTTGTGCTCGAAGGGGTCGTCACCCAGACCCTGCTGCAGAAGGCCAAGGGCCGAGGCCGCGCGATGGCCTGCGAGATCATGGTTTGCACGCCGGCCATCCGGGCCCTCATCCGGGATGACAAGGTGCACCAGATCTATTCGGCGCTGCAGGCCGGCAAGAAGCACGGCATGCAGACAATGAACGATTCCCTGTTCCAGCTCTACATGAGCCGCGAAGTGACCCTCGAGGAGTGTCTCCGCGCCACGAGTGACCCTAACGAGCTCATGCGCATGTGCGGGGAGACGCCGATCGAGGAGCAGGAGATGGGCACGGTTGAAAAACCCGCCGGGCGCCCGGCCGCGCGCCGCTAGACAGACCAGGAGCCACGGATGCCAGTCTTCGAATACACCGCACGGAACGCTTCGACGGGACAGATCCTGAAGGGCACCCTGGACGTGCCCACCAAGGATGATGTCGTCAAGCACATCAAGCAGCAGAAGATGATCGTGGTGAACGTGCGCGAGCAGCCCAAGACGGTGACACTCGGGCTCAAGCGCCGCGGCATTCGCACCCGCGATATCGTCATCTTCACGCGCCAGTTCGCGACCATGATCAACGCCGGCCTGCCGCTGGTCCAGTCGCTCGACATCCTGGCCCGGCAGACCGAGAACCCCGCCCTCGCCGATGTGACCCGGCAGGTGGTGTTCGACGTGGAGAGCGGCCATACCCTGGCGGATGCCTTCAGCAAGCACCCCAAGGCCTTCTCCGAGCTGTACGTCAACATGGTCGCCGCCGGCGAGGCCGGCGGCATCCTGGACACCATCCTGATGCGTCTGGCGACGTTCCTCGAAAAGAGCGACGCCCTGATCCGGAAGGTCAAGGGCGCAATGGTGTACCCGGGCGTC
>DASPUE010000297.1:0-4150 GCA_035623055.1 Gemmatimonadales bacterium | reverse complement strand
ATGGAGGACTCCAGTCAGCAATACGGCGGATTCCTGGATGCCTACCTGAGCAAGGATGAGCGGGCCACGCTGCTGGACATCGTCCTGCGGGACACCACCTCACTCACCTCCGGAATGGACCTGTCCCGCAAGGCACGGGGGTTCGCTCATACGCCGCCAAAGCAGCTCCGTGATGCAAAGATCCTGGTGGGAGGCTACACCGCGGCCTCGCTGGACCTGCAAGATGTACTGCTCCAGCGGTTCCCGATGCTTGTGGTGCTCATCCTCGCCTGCACGGCGGTGATGCTGGCGCTGGTGTTCCGGTCGTTCCTGGTTCCGATCAAGGCGGTGATCATGAACACCCTCTCGGTGAGCGCCACATTCGGGCTCATCGTCCTGGTGTTCCAGGATGGTTTCGGGGCCTCGATCTTCGGCCTGGACGGGCCGACCGCGGCGATCTTCGTCGTGGTACCGGTCCTGGTCTTTGCTGTGGTCTTCGGCTTGAGCATGGACTACGAGGTCTTCCTGCTCGCCCGGGTGAAGGAGGCGTTCGACAAGACCGGGAACAACGACAAGGCCACGGAAGAGGGACTCTCCCAGACCGCCTCGGTCATCACCTCCGCCGCACTGATCATGATCCTGGTGTTCGGGGTGTTCGCGTTCGCCAGGGTGCTGGCCATGCAATTCCTCGGCTTTGGCCTGGCAGTGGCGGTTCTGCTGGATGCAACACTGATCCGGATGGTTCTGGTGCCGGCGATCATGCACCTGGCGGGGGAGTGGAACTGGTGGCCGGGCGTCCGGCGCAAGAAGGCGTGAACCGAGCTCGGCGTCCGGCGAGACTCAGGAGCAGTTGATCACTCCGTCGCTGGTGGCCGACCCGATGGGTGCCGCGGTTCCCACCGTGATGTAGCACTGCCTGGTGGAGTTGGGATTGCTGACGCTGCCGGACCAGCCGGAGGCGCTGGCTTCGTGAATCACCACACTGTCCCCCGGCGAGGGGCGGGGATTCAGCGAGTCGAGCGTGCCGCTGTAGACCCGGTACTGGAAGTAGTAGGCCTCCTGCTCCTCCGCGACCGCCCGCAGGTCGGAGGTCATGGCGGCCACGACGGCCTTCTCCTTCTGGGCCTGGAGCCGGAGATACCCGAACGTGGCCAGAATGCCGACCACGATCATGACCACCAGGATTTCGATGAACGTGAAGCCCCGTCGCGTCATCGCTTGGCCTCCAGCCAGTTAGGACCGATCCCCACTTCCACCACCAGCGGCACCTTGAGCTCCGCCGCCCCTTCCATGTGCCCCTTGACCATCTCCGCCACAGCCGCCGCTTCGGCGCTGGGGGCCTCGAGCACCAGCTCGTCGTGGACCTGCAGCAGGAGCCGCGCGGCTGAGTGATGCGAATGGAGCGCGGAGTGGATCCGAATCATCGCGATCTTGATCAGGTCCGCGGCGGATCCCTGGAGCGGCGAGTTCTGGGCAGTGCGCTCGGCGAACGCGCGCAGGTTGAAGTTCTTGTCCTTGATCTCGGGGATATACCGGCGGCGACCGAAGAGGGTCTCCACGTAGCCATGGTCCCGGGCCAGCTTCACCTGCAGATCGAGGTAGGCCCGGACGCCGGCGAACCGCTCGAAGTACTGGGCGATAAAGGCCCGGGCCTCGTCCTGGCTGATGCCGAGCTGCCGGGACAGGGCAAAGGGCCCCTGGCCGTAGATGATGCCGAAGTTGATCGTCTTGGCGCGCGCCCGCATCTCGGAGGTCACCTCCGTTGGGGGCACCCCGAAGATGAGCGAGGCCGTCTGGCGATGGATGTCCCCGCCCGAACGGAAGGCCTGGATGAACGCCGGGTCCTCGGAAAGATGCGCCATCAGGCGTAGCTCGATCTGGGAGTAGTCGGCCACCACGAAGCTGCATCCGGGACCCGGCACGAACCCGGTGCGGATCTCCTCGCCGCGCGGCGAGCGGACCGGGATGTTCTGCAGGTTTGGATCCGACGAGCTGAGCCTGCCGGTCGCCGCTCCCGTCTGGTTGAAGCTGGTGTGGATTCGCCCGGTGGCGCGACTGATCCTGGCGGGCAGCACGTCCACGTAGGTGGACTTGAGCTTCTGCACCTCGCGGTACTCCAGGATCAGCTTGGGGACCTCGTGTCCAATCTCCGCCAACTGCTCGAGCACGTCGGCATCGGTGGACGGACCGCTCTTGGTCTTCTTGAGCACCGGCAGCTGCAACTTCTCGAACAGCAAGGCCGCCAGCTGCTTCGGCGAGTTGAGGTTCACCGAGGCGCCGGCGGCCCGGGCGATCCGGGCCTCCAGCTCCAGGAGGTCCCGGGTGAGCTCGGCGCTGAGTCGCGCGAAGATCTGCCGGTCCACCGCGATCCCGTCCCATTCCATATCCACCAGAACCGGAACCAGCGGCATCTCGAGGGTTTCCAGCAGGCGCTCGAGCCCCATCTCCCGCAATGACGGCGCGAAGAACTGATGCAACCCCAGCACCGTGGCGCTGTCGGCGCCGCAATAGGCCGCCGCCACGGTCACCGGGACTTCGGCGAAGGGCACCTCGGCCTTCCCCTTGCCGGCCAGATCGCCATAGCGGCGCATCGGGCGACCCAGGTGCTCGAGACTCAGGGTGTCGATGGCGTGGGAGCGGCGACCTGGATCGAGCACGAAGCTCGCCAGCATCGAGTCGTAGGTCACCCCGGCGAGCTCCACACCGGCTCGCCGGAGCACCTGCCAGTCGTACTTGATATTGTGGCCGGCCTTGGGGACCTGTGGGTCGCGCAGCAAATCGGCGATCGGCGCGCAGCGGGGATCGCTGAGCGGAGGGAGATTCGGCACCGGTGCCGGCGCCGCAAGCTCACCCGCCGGGGGACGGTGGCCGAAGGAGAAGTACCAGACCTCCCGGGGGCTCGCGGCGAGCGCCAGGCCAACCAGCGCGGCGTCATGCGGCTCGAGGGATGAGGTCTCGGTATCGAGGGCCACGAGTGGCGCGGCGCGCAGCCGGCTCGCGATCGCGCCGAGCATCGTGTCGTCGCTGACCACCGTGACCGGCTGGTCCGCCGGCTCGGCAGGAGGGGCGGGGACGGGCGCGGCCTCAGCAGCTGCTCGGCCGCCCGGCTCGCTCCCTTGCAGGCGCCGCACCAGCGAGGTGAACTCCAGTTCACCGCAGACCCGCAGCAGCGCCGGCAGGTCGGGCTCACCTTCCCGGAGTGCTTCTTCGTCGAGCGCCACTGGCACATCGGTACGAATCGTGACCAGTTGCCGCGAGAGCCGCGCGTCCCCCGCGTGCTGCTGGAGCGCCTCGCGCGCCCGCTTGCTCTTCACCTCGCCGGCCCGGGCCAGCATCGCCTCGAGCGAACCGAACTCCTGCAACAGCTCCACCGCCCCTTTGGCTCCGATGCCCTTGACACCGGGCACGTTGTCCGACGCATCGCCGACCAACGCGAGGTAGTCCACAACCTGCGCGGGAGAGACGCCGAGCCGTTCCGCCGCATTGGACTCGTCTACCCAGAGTTCGTCCACCGCCGCGGGACCGCCCCGGCCGGGGTTGAGCAGCGCGACCCGTGGCTGAATGAGCTGGTAGAAGTCCTTGTCACCGGAAACCACTACCACCTGCCAGCCGCGGGCCGCGCCCCGCAGGGCGAGTGAGCCGATGACGTCGTCCGCCTCGTAGCCGGCCACGGTCACCACCGGGACCCGGAAGGCGCTGAGCAACTGTCCGATCCGTTCGACCGAGCGATCGAAGTCGAGCTGCAGCTCTTCGTCCAGTTTTTCCCGGGTGGACTTGTACTCCGGGTAGACCTCGGCACGGAATGAATCGCCGGCGTCGTTGATCCAGGCGAGGTAGTCCGGCTGGTATTTCTCCCGTAGTCGCAGCAGAAAGTTGACCACGCCCCACGCGGCCGAGGTGTTCTCGCCCCTGGAGGTGCGCAGAGGGCGAGTGATCAGCGCGAAGAAGGCGCGATAGATCAGCGCATAGCCATCGATGAGAAACAGCTGCGGAGGGTCATGGCGGGGCATGGGGGGTGGAAGATGGTGCGCCGCCGATGGCGGCGGTAGACCGCGGCGCTGGGTTCAGTCGTTCCTGCGGCTCAGTCGTGCCGCCACCCGCTCCAGTTCGGCCCGACTGGCCGGTGTCAGGCGGTAGCAACCGAACCCCGTCTCGTCGACGAAGTACAGGG
>DASPUE010000296.1:0-3412 GCA_035623055.1 Gemmatimonadales bacterium | reverse complement strand
GTGCGCTCACCTCGATGCCGGGAAGATTCATCCCCTTGTTGGAGCGCAGCTCCCCGCCGTACTCGACGGTGGCGATCACCCGCTCGCCTTGGACGTCCTGCACTCGGACCGCGAGCAGCCCGTCATCCAGGAGGATCCGCGCGCCCGGGAAGACGTCGCGCGCGATGGCATCATAGGTGGTCGGAATCTCTCCCGAGGTCACCACCGCCTCGGGCGCGAACACCACCTGATGCCCGGGGAGCAGCCGGATCGGCTGGGGAAGTTGTCCCACCCGGATGCGAGGCCCCTGCAGATCCAGCACCAACCCGATCGCCTCCCTCCGCGCCGCGCGCACCTCTTTCGCGGTGGTGATCCATTCCCGCCGGACCTCCGGGCTCCCATGCGAGGCGTTCACCCGCACGACGTTGACCCCCGCATCGAAGAGCGCGTTCATCTGTTCGGGCTGAGCCCAGGCGGGGCCGAGCGTAGCGACGATCTTGGTGCGGCGAATGGAGGCGGACTCGGACACGGTACTCCTCAGGACGATCGATGGGGGTGAACAGACCGGTGGGAGTCTAATCGGAGGAGGGTGAAGCCGGTAAGCGGAACACCACCTCGCCGCCCACCACCGTCAGCACCGCACGGCCAGCCGCGAACGCGGCCCCGTCGCCCGCTTCCACCGCGGGGTCCACCTCCCAGGCCACGAGGTCGGCATCGTAGCCAGGCGCCAGCCGGCCGCGGTGTCCCGCCTGCCCCGCGGCGATCGCGTTGCCCAGGGTGAAGGCGCGAAGCGTCTGCGCGAAGCTCAATCGTTCCGCCGGGTTCCATCCGGAGGGGTATCTACCATCGGCGGCCACCCGGTTCATCGCGGCGGCCACTCCCGGCCGCGGGTCGATCGATGCGACCGGGACGTCGCTGCCGAAGGCCAGCACCGTTCCATGTTCCAGCAGGGTGCGGGCGGCGTACGCTCCGCGCGATCGGTTTCCCCAACGCTCCTCGGCGAGATGCACATCGCCGGGAAGGTGGGCCGGTTGCATCGAGACCACGATGCCTCGGGCGGCGGCCCGGCCGATGTCGTCGGGGTGAACACACTGGAAGTGCTCGATCCGATGAGGCACCGCGAGCGTCGGAAGCGGCTCGAGCAGGTCGAGGGCGCGGCGCACCGCGGCGTCGCCGATGGCGTGGACGGTACAGGAGATTCCGCTGCGCGCCGCAGCCTCGACGGCACGGCGTGCGGTCTCTGCGCTGGTCAACGCCATCCCGCTGTCGCGGCCGTCCTCATAAGGGGCCAGCATCCAGGCTGTCCGGCTCCCCAGGCTGCCGTCCAGAAAGAGCTTGATCCCTCCAAGCGCGAGCCAGGGCGAGCCGAGTCCACTCCGGACACCGTTGGCGAGCAGGGTCGGCAGCTGGGCGACCGGGGGATGGAACAGCACCCGGAGCCGCAGCGCGTCCTCGGCTTCCAGCGCGCGAAAGGCGCGGAGCGCATCCGGCGCCTCGACATCGTGAATGCCGGTGATTCCGAAGCGGTGAGCCTCGGCTTGTGCCTCACGAATCGCGGCGTGCAACCGAACCGGGTCGGAGGGCGGGAGCACGGCCCGGACCAACTCCTGCGCGCGCTCGAGCAGCAGTCCCGTTGGCTCCCCGTTGGCATCACGAACAATCCGGCCTCCAGGTGGATCCGCGCGGCTGCGATCGATCCCCGCTGCCGTCAACGCGGCGGAGTTCACCCAAGCGGCATGGACATCGATCGATTCGAGGAACGCCGGAAGGTTGGTGACTGCATCCAGGGACCAGCGGTCGGGCGCGGCCTCCCATCGATTCGCGTCCCAGCCATGGCCGCGGATCCATCCCTGCTCCGCCACAGCCGCAGCGATCCGGCTGAGTGCCTCCGCGGGAGTCCTGGCTCCAGCCAGATGGACCCGTGAGCGCCCCAGTGCCCACATGGCGAAGTGGGTGTGGCCGTCCACGAACCCCGGGGTGACCGTGGCGTTGGGCAGATCGAATCGCGGGACCCGGGTGGGTACTCGCCGCTCCAGGTCCAAGGCACTCCCGACGGCGCGAATCGAGCCGTCCTGCCACCAGACCGAGTCGCCGTCTGCGCCTGGCTGCTGACTCAGAACGCGTCGCGCGCGGAGCAGTCCGCTCTGTGGAAATCCGTTTGTCGTCATCACGGACTGAAGATAGCGCGAGGCAAAGAAGTGATCGGTTGCCCCGATGTCGATAACAGACCCAAATGTTGCCTGAGCAACTTTTCCACAGCACTGCGCTCAACCAAGGATCATCGTTCCTGCCCGCGGGCCGAGTCTCCCACGCCTGTGGATTGATGTGGTTTTCCACATGTGGAGTGGGGATATCGGTGGATGGAAAGCCCTATCTGACTGGGCGAGAGAGAGCTAAAGCGAAGGCCACTTTTCCACTTTAAGCCAAACGGCTAACCACAATGCCCACAATGAGAAAAAGCATGCACTCGATGTTGAAAATGTGGCTAGCGACAGTGTCGCCAGTCCTCTGTTCTCTATTCACAAGATGTGCATTGTGACGAATGACCGGATTTCCTGTGACCTCGGTCGCATGGCAGCCTAGGCAACAAGGCGGCGCCGCCACCACGGAGGTAGCGGGGCCTTGAACCTTATCACCTCGTGGGGCGCCTACCCGGTGAGGACAGCCCCGGTGCGACGTTACTGTCGCCGCGCCTCCTGCACCGCCTCTTTGAGACGACTGTACGCTTTTGGATCGAGCGCGCCGAAACGGAGGTCGGTGTAGGCCACCGTCCCCGCTCGGTCGATCACGTACACGGTCCGGCGATTGTATCCACCCTGGTCGGCGCTGCCGTACTTCCGGGAGATGGACTGATCCATGTCGCTCAAGAGATGAAACGGCAGCACCAGACTCTGCGCAAAGCGTTGATGGGTAGGCAGGGAATCGGCGTTGATGCCAACGACCACCACTCCGTCTCCAAACAGGTCGTCGTACTTTTCCGCGAAGGTCTTCATTTCGGCCGTGCACCCCTGGGTGAAGTCCTTCGGGTAGAAAGCCAGCACCACCACTTTGCCCCGGTTGGCGGTGAGGCTGAACCAAGGCAGGGCGCCGGCCGTATCCTTCGAGGCCCAGGGAAGGGAGAAGTCCGGAGCCCGCTGTCCTTCGCGCGGACCGGAGACCAGAATGGCGGCAGGGCGCCCGACGGCGGAGTCCCGCTGCGCCGCAAGAGTCGGGGCAGCAGCCACCAACCCCAGTGCGAGGGTGGTGAGAGTAGCGGTAACGTTCATGACGGTTTTCCTATTGGGTGGCGCCGGTGACCTGTCGCAGCGCCGGCTCGAAGCTCTGATCGCCGCCCACGCCGGTGTAGGCGACATGCCCGGTCGAATCGATGATCACGACATACGAAGTGGCGGGGGCCTGATACGCCCTGGTACTGGTACCCTTTTCGTCGTAG
>DASPUE010000295.1:0-4786 GCA_035623055.1 Gemmatimonadales bacterium | reverse complement strand
TTCCCTACAATGCACAGCAACACCTGACCCGCAGGGCCCTCACCTGGCTGATCGGCATGCCGCGTGGCCACACGGTGACCCTGGCGACCGGTGCCTTCGTATACTCCCTCCTGTTCGCCGTCGAGGGAGTTGGCCTCTGGCTCCGGCGGCGCTGGGCCGAATGGCTGACGGCGGTCGCCACGGCGTCGTTCGTGCCGATCGAGCTGTGGGAGTTGGTGCATCGCCCTAGTGCCATCAAGGCGTTGATTGTGGCGATCAATCTGGCGGTGGTAGCCTACCTGGTGCACCATCTCCGGCAACGTACCGGGATGGCGCCACCGCCCGTGGCCGGACCTTGACGCCCGTGCGCCGCAAGTATCCCCAGTGTTCCACCATGCGGCTCCGGCTGCCTCGAGGAGCAGGGTAGCGCGATGCACCCGAGCGTGACTCCGCTTGCGCGGATCCTGCGGCTCAACACCGAGTTGCTGCTCAACTGCGTGCGGGATCTCGACGACGTCATCGCCAATCGCCGGGTGACCCCCAGCTCGAACAGCTTGGCGTTTGTCGTTGCCCATCTGGTTGACAGCCGTCACTTCCTGGCGGCGATGCTGGGCTCGCCGCTGGCCAACCCTATCGCCGCCGCGCTGGCTGGTGGCCGCACCCTCGACGAACTGGGCAGGCTCCCACCGATCGAGACGCTGGTTTCGGCGTGGGAGTCCATTTCGGCGCACCTGGCGGTCGCCGTCGAGCGGCTCGACACCCCGGCACTCGCGTCCCGACTGGAACGGCCGCTTCCCGGCGGCGATCCCACCCTGCTCGGCGGCTTCGCGTTTCTGGTCCAGCACGATTCCTATCATCTCGGCCAGTTCGGCCTGCTTCGTCGCCAGCTGGGCCTTCCGGCGATGTCATACGCGACAGCCCCACGAGAGCCCGGGCGCCAAGGAGCCTGATCACCAGGCCCGCTTGGATCGCGCCCAGCGCGGGTGGTCTGGAGACACTGTTCCGCAAGGCTGCCCCGCGGCGTACATTGGCCGGACGCAATGGGCTCGTTGGCCCATGACGTGGAGTTCTTCCCATCCCCCCAAATGGAAGGAGAACCTGCGATGAGTGGCCATGGATTGATCTGGTTTCTGGTGGTAGGGCTGGTCGCCGGGTGGCTTGCTGGCAAGATCATGAAGGGCAGCGGATACGGACTAGTGGGAGACCTGGTGGTCGGCATCCTGGGCGCTTTTATCGGTGGCTGGGTGTTCGGACTGCTCGGCATCTCCACGTGGGGCTTGATCGGCAGCCTGGTCGTCGCACTGGCAGGTGCGCTGCTTCTCCTGTACCTAATCCGGCTGGTGAAGAAGGGCTGAGGCCTTGCCGTTCTCGCGCGAAGACCTGCGCGCCTCGTTCGAGCGAGCCGGCGACGAGCACTGGCACGCGCTGGTGCGCCACCACGAAGATCCCTATCCCCGCCCCGCGCCGACCCCGGGCGACATCAGCCGCGCCGAAGCCGAACGATTGAACCGGCTTGGCTATGGCGATCGTACCGACCTGGTGCTGAGGCAGTCCCAGGTTCGGCGGGTCGGGGAAGAGGTGGAAATCGTACATCTGTTTGACCGAGTTCCGAGCGGGGGTGAGTTCCGCACCGAGCCCTTCCGCAACTACGCCCCCGCCGCAGTGGACGCTCGACCCTGAGACGGGCTTGTCTCGGCGCGGGGTCGGGCCCATCTTGGGCCGACACCGCGAAGTCGATCACGCCGCCGAACCTCATCGCCTCCCCTCCCCGACGATCCTCAAGGAGTCCGAGATGCGCCCCGATTCATCGAACCGCGTTGCCTCGTTCGCCCATACCGCGTTGCGCATCGCGGCCGGGTTGACCTACTTCTCGCACGGGGCCCAGAAGACCCTGGGCTGGTTCGGAGGGTTCGGGCAGGGTGGCACGGCGCCGTTGATGTCGCGGTTCGGCGTGGCCGGCGTGATCGAGCTGGTCTGTGGCGCGGCCATCGTCCTCGGACTCTTTACACGCCCGTTGGCATTCATCGCGTCCGGCGAGATGGCGGTGGCCTACTTCTGGATTCACACCGGGGGCAGCGGAAACATCTGGTGGTGGGTGAACCATGGGGAGATGGTGATGCTGTATTCGTTCCTCTGGTTCTACTTCTCCGCGACCGGCGCAGGCGAATTCAGCGTCGACGCGTACCTGGCGAGGCGCAAGGGCGGCGCCTAGGCCTCCGGTCACGACTGAGCTAACTACCTGGAGAGCGTATCATGGATCGCACCGCAGAGGCCCGCTGGGCCGGTGACCTGAAGGCAGGCCGTGGCAACGTCAAACTCGGCAGCGGAGCCTTCGAAGGAGCTTACTCGTTCGCCAGCCGATTCGAAGATGGCAAGGGTACCAACCCCGAGGAGCTGTTGGGAGCGGCTCACGCCGGCTGCTACTCGATGGCGCTGGCTCTTGCCCTCACGATGAGTGGCCATCCGCCAACCAGTGTCACCACGACGGCGACGGTCCACCTGTCCAAGGTCGGCGCGGGCTTTGCCATCACGGGGATCGATCTCCGCACCCGCGGCGTGGCACCTGGCGTGAGCCCAGCCGAGTTCCAGCGGCTGGCAGAGGAGACCAAGGTCAACTGCATCGTCTCGAAGGCCCTGGCCGCGGTCCCGATGAAACTGGATGCGCAGCTCGTGAGCGCGTGACCCCGGCGTTCTGCTGCTCAGTTTGAGACGGTAAGAGCCGGGCCAGGAAGGAGGAATCGTGTCCATACGGCCGGTGAAACGGGTCAGCCAATCGACACCCACCATCGAAGGCGCGGGGGTACGCCTCCGGCGAGCGTTCGGGTTTGGCGATACCGACGAGTATGACCCGTTCCTGCTCTTCGACGACTTCCGCAACGATCATCCCGACGAGTACCTCGCCGGCTTCCCTTGGCACCCCCATCGCGGGATCGAGACGATCACCTACGTCCTCGCCGGGACGGTGAATCATGGGGACAGCCTCGGCAACCGCGGGTCTCTTGGTGCGGGGGACGTGCAGTGGATGACGGCCGGGAGCGGCATCCTCCATCAGGAGATGCCGAAGGGAGACCCGGCAGGGCGAATGCACGGCTTCCAGCTCTGGGCGAATCTCCCCTCGACGCTCAAGATGACCGCGCCCCGCTATCAGGATGTCTCCGCAGGAGATATCCCCGAGCTGGTGGACGATGACGGGACGCGGGTGCGGGTCGTGTGCGGCGAGTTCTGGGGCAAGCGCGGCCCGGTCGACGGGATCGCGGCCGATCCGCGCTACCTCGACGTGTGGATCCCGCCCGGCGTCCGCAAGACCCTGCCGGTCGAGACGTCCCGCCACGCCTTCGCTTACATGTTCGAGGGAACGGCGCAATTCCACGACGCCTCCGATCCGCAGCCGGTGCGTACCGACCGCCTCGGCGCCGACGGCGACCGGGAATCCGTCGCTCGCGAGGTGGTAGGCAACCGGTCGCTGGTTCTGTTCGACCGGGGTGACGAGGTGACGGTTCGCGCTGGCGAGAACGGTGCCCGCTTCCTCCTGGTGTCCGGCAAGCCCCTGGAAGAGCCGGTGGCCTGGTACGGTCCGATCGTGATGAACACCGAGGAGCAGCTGCGCCAAGCCTACCAGGAGCTGCAGCAGGGAACGTTCATCAAGCGATGATCCTCGGCGTGGACGCCGCCCGCCAGTCCCGGCCGATCATCCGGGGCGCCCCGCTTGCCCTGCTGCTCGCAGCCTCTGTCGCTCTGCCACTGTGGTCGCAAGCACCAACCATCCGCCTCGACCATGTGGTCGTGGTGGTCCGCGATCTCTCCTTGGCCGCAACGACCTATCGCGGTCTGGGCTTCCGCATCAAACCGGGACGGCTGCACCCCGACAGTCTGCTCAACTGCCACATCAAACTTCGCGACGGCGGCGACATCGAACTGATGACGCTGGCGGGCTCCCCGCTCGACGCAGACGCCGCGGACTACGCCAGGCTGCTCGCGCAGGAAGAGGGCGGGGCCTACGTGGCCCTGAAGGTCACCGACCTCGCCCCCGTCGCGACTGCCGCGGCCCGAGTAGGGCTTGAGACTCGAATCTCGGCCTCCGGCGGCTGGCGCTTCCTCAGCTTTCCCGGCAACTCGGATGCATCCGGAGTATTCTTCGGCTCGGGCTGGACCAACCCGGCTGATCCGGACTCCGTGCTCTCCCACCCCAATGGGGCCGTCGCCCTCACCGGCGCTTGGGTCCGCGGAGGCCCCCGACTGGAGGCGCTGCTGCGCTCGCTCGGAACCATCGACAATGAGGAATCCACCCTTCCCGACGGCAGTCGCGGCCGGAGGTGGCGGCTCGGAAAGGGCTCCCTGGTCGTGCTGCCTCGCGGTGATTCCACTAATGTGCCGCGGCCGATCGCGATCGAGCTGGGCCGCAGGGCAGACCATGAAGCAGCACCGGTCAACCCGGTACGGACGCACGACGGACTCTGGCTCATGTTCACTCCCGACTCGACAGCCTCGCCCGAGGGACGTTGATCCCCCTCTCGCGCGGCACCGCGATGACCTCCGTCGGTCCTGCTGAGCGTCCGGAGCACCTTGCGCTGGTCCGCGCACTCTTCCGCGAATATGCCTCCACGCTGGGGTTCAATCTCCACTTTCAGGCGTTCGACGAGGAACTGGCGACTCTCCCGGGCGAGTATGCCCCGCCCCGCGGGTGTCTGCTGCTCGCCTGGCAGGACAAGGACGCCGTCGGCTGCGCCGGCATCCGGCCCTGGAGCGCCGACACAGCGGAGCTCAAGCGGCTGTATGTGCAACCCAAGGCGCGCGCGCTCGGACTCGG
>DASPUE010000294.1:0-7196 GCA_035623055.1 Gemmatimonadales bacterium | reverse complement strand
GCAAGGAGGTCAGGCACGGCTACCGGCGGCAATTCATCTCCCCACGACCGTCCCGCGGTCTGTGCGGCAAGGGGGGTGGAGCAAACAATCAGGCCGAACGCGGCAACGATTGCGCGACGCATGACGGTCATCCCGGTTAAGGGCATCGTTTTCAACGACACAGGGGCGGGTCTGGGACCCGCCCCTGTATGACCGGGCAAATCGCATGCGAATGGAGGTGTCTAAGGACTGCGGGTGACGCGAATCTCGACGCGACGGTTGATGGTCCGTGCCGTCTCTGTGGTGTCGGTCACAATCGGAGAGAGTGATCCACGACCCGTGGCCGTGATCCGGTTGGCGGCGACTCCCTTGCTCACCAGGTAATCGCGCACGACTTCGGCGCGCCGCTTGGAGAGCTTGGTGTTGTCCGCCGGAATCAGGCGATCCTGGGCGTACCCGTCCACCTCTGCCACGGTTGTGGGGCTGGCCTCCATGGTCACCGCGACCGAATCGAGGATGGGCAGGGCATCCTGCGCCAGCACCGAGCCCCGCAGCTCCCAGACCGTCCCGGGGAGTGTCCATCGGAGTTCGTTGGCGAGCGTGTCCTCCGGTGCCAGCCCCGGCCCGAGCGGGCAGCCGCTGGCGTCCACCCGGGTTCCGGGCGGTGTATCGGGGCACTTGTCGAGGCCATCCGGCACGCCATCGGCGTCGGAATCGATGGGGCAGCCGAGCGAGTCGACTACAGCTCCATGGGGAGTGAGCGGGCAGCGATCGATTCCATCGGGGACGCCGTCACCATCCGAATCCTGCGGGCAACCAGTCGCGTCCACCAGCGCGCCCTTCGGGGTATTCGGGCACTGGTCGATGCCATCGAGCACGCCATCCCCGTCCGAATCCATGGGACAGCCGGCAGCATCCACCGTCGCGCCTTCAGGTGTATTCGGGCAGCGGTCCAGCCCATCGGGAACGCCATCGCCATCCTGGTCGGTGGGGCAGCCATGCTTGTCCACCAGTGCGCCGAGCGGAGTGTTGGGGCACTTGTCGTAGATGTCGTACACGCCATCGCCGTCGGTATCGACCAGCGGCTTGCTGCCCAACATCATGCTGAGTCCGGCCTGTAACGAGGCATTCGAGAACGCCAGGCCCTTCAAGCTCCGGTTCACCGTGACCTCGTAGCGCATGAACAGCTTCGGCGAGATCGCGATTCTGGCCCCGGCGCCCGCCTGCACCACCCCCGTGCTTCCGCAGGGCCCCGATCCGGGGATCGAAACCGATGGACACTGGCCGAAGCTGGTGTGACCGAAGCCGGCCTTGATGAAGGCGGTGTTGGTGAGGCCCAGCCGGAAATTGTCGAGGGCCCAGATCCCGAAGGTCGAACTGCTGACGCTCTTCTTGAGCGGGGTGTTGGTCGTGGGGCTGGCGAAGCCGAGGTCGGCCTCGAGGGAGTACTGTGGCAGGAACCAGTAGCCTAACCTGAATCCGGCGCCAAACGCGGAGGCAAGCTCCAGCTTGTCGGAGAACATGTTGTAGCCGCCCGATCCACCCAACTCGAAGCGATAGAGCCGCTGTGCCGCCGCCGGAGAGGCCGGGGCACAGAGCAGGGCTGCCAGTACAACCGGAACGTGCCGTCGCATCGAGACTCGGTCGGTGTGGGGAGGTCCTTGTGGATACTGCCGGTCGACCAAAAGGACCGCAAGGGGGATGCCTGCGAGAGGCTACAGCGGCCAGCCGCAAGCCGTTACCTTGCATAGCGATGAGGAACCTGCCCCAGCCATCCCGGGATCGGATCATGCAAGTCGATATCGAATACTGCGTTGTTTGAAACTACGAGCCCCGGGCTGCCGGTCTGGCGGCCGAGCTCGAGAAGGCGTTTCCGGACGCCGAGGTACGATTGGTGAAATCGTCCGGCGGCGTTTTTGAGGTATCGGTGGACGGAGCCGTGGTGTTCTCCAAACGGTCGCTGGGCAGGCACGCGACGCCCGGCGAGGTTGTTCGGCTGATCCGGGAGCGGGTCGGCTGACTCCCTCCTTCTCTGGCGGCTGGGCAGCTCCCGCTCCCGACCAACCGCCACCTGCAGCGGACATCTCCTGACCCGGGGCTCCCATGCGAGTCGCGATTTCCACCGGTGGCGGCGACGCCCCAGGTCTCAACGCCGTGATTCGCGCCATCGTGCTCTCGGCTCACACCCGAGGATGGCAGACCTACGGCATTCGCCGCGGGTACGGGGGACTCCTGGGCGACGACGGCATCATGACCCTCACCCCCGACAAGGTGCGAGGCATCACCCACCTCGGGGGGACGATTCTGGGCACCACCAATCGCGGCAACCCCTTCCGCTGGGTCGTCAAGGACGCGAGCGGTGCCGGGGTGGAAGTCGACCGCTCCGATGACCTGATCGCCGCGTTCAATGCCAGCGGTTTCGATGCGCTGATCACCATTGGAGGGGATGGCAGCCTCAAGATCGGGTACGACCTGTGGCGGAAGGGCCTCCCGGTGGTGGGAGTTCCCAAGACCATCGACAACGATGTGAGCGGCACCCTCGCGACCTTCGGATTCGACACCGCGGTGGCAACCGCCACCGATGCTATCGACAAGCTGCATTCGACCGCGGAGAGCCATGAGCGGGTCATGGTGGTGGAGCTCATGGGTCGGGATGCCGGCTGGATCGCGCTCCACAGTGGCATCGCGGCGAGCGCGGACGTGATCCTGATACCCGAAATCCCTTTCGACATCGAAGCGGTGTGTGAGAAGATCCGCGCCCGCGACCGTGCCGGCCGGCGTTTCAGCATGGTCGTGGTGGGGGAGGGGGCACGCCCACGCGGCGGCGAGGCGATGCTGGTGGAGCGGCGCGCCGCCGGGACAGTCGATCGCCTGGGCGGGATCGGCTCGCTCGTGGCTCAGGCGATCGCCGGACGGACCGGAAAAGAGACCCGGAGTCTGGTGCTCGGGCACCTGCAGCGCGGGGGCTCACCGACGACCTTCGACCGATTGCTGGCCCTTCGCTTCGGTGCGGCCGCGGTGCGGGCGGTTGCCGATCGAGCCTATGGCGCCATGATCGGGTATAACCCACCGCTGATCACCCGAGTGCCGATGCAGGAAGTGATCGGCAAGCCCAAGCATGTCCCGCTCGACTCGGACACCGTGCTGACCGCACGGGAACTGGGGATCAGCCTGGGAGACTAACGGTCCCCGCCCACCAGTTGCTCCCACCCATGTCCAAGCCAGCCTATCCCCCGACGCGCACCGACAACATCGTCGAGCGCCTCCATGGGGAATCGATCCCGGACCCATACCGTTGGCTGGAGGACGGGGAGAGCGCCGAAGTCCAGGCGTGGACCGCGGCGCAGAATGGCCTCACGGAGCACTACCTTGGCCAGGTCCCATTCCGTCCGGAGATCCGCAGGCGACTGACCGAGCTTCTCGCCATCGACTCACTCGGGGCGCCGACGCCAGCCGGCGGGCGCTACTTCTACTCCCGGCGCCGGCAGAACGAAAACCAGCCGATCCTGTACGTGCGCGAGGGCGTCCATGGCCCCGACCGCGTGCTCCTCGATCCCAACAGGCTCAATCCCGACGGTACCACCGCGCTGGACTGGTACTTCCCGAGCGAAGACGGTCGCATGCTGGCGTATGGATTGTCGGAGGATGGCAGCGAAGAAAGTGTCTTGCGGGTCATGGATGTCACCACGGGAGTGGTGCTCCCGGACCGCATCGAGCGCACCCGCGCAGCCGACCTTGCCTGGCTCCCCGATGCCAGCGGGTTCTACTACACCCGGAACCCGCGCAAAGGAGAGGTGCCAGACACGGAGGCCCAGTATCATCGGGCCATCTACTTCCACCGTCTGGGCGACTTGCAGGAGGCCGATGCCCACATCTTCAGCCCCAGAGAAAAAGAGCACTGGCCCGGTGTCAGTCTCTCTCCAGACGGACGCTGGCTGGTGATTACCGTCGCCCGGACCTTCGACCAGACCGACCTTTACCTCCAGGACCGACAAGAGCATGGCCCGCTCACGCCGGTAGTGGTCGACCTGCCGTACACCTACGACGCCGAGGTGGTAAAGGGGCGGCTCTACATCCGGACCAACGAGCAGGCATCGACCTACCGATTGTATCTGGCGGACCCCGCTGCACCGGCCCGGGATCGATGGCGGGAGATCGTTGCGCCTCGCGCCGACGCCGTGCTGGACGGCTTTCTGGTCACCCGCTCCAGGGTGGCGCTCTCGTATCTGGAGCGGGCCACCTCACGCCTCTGGTTGGCCGGCCTCGAGGGGGGTGAAGCCCGGGAGATTCCCCTCCCAACTATTGGAAGCGTCTTCGGCTGGGGCGCGGAACCCGACGGAGAGGAGTTGTTCTACGGCTTCTCCTCGTTCACCGTCCCGCCCAGTGTCTACCGCGTAGACCTCGTGACCGAACAGCAGAAGTTGTGGCAACGGGTGGAAGCGGATATCGACCCGGCGCGTTTCGAGGTCCACCAGGTGAGCTACCCGTCGCGGGACGGGACGCCCATCACGATGTTCCTGGTGCACCGTCGCGACCTGGTCCGGAACGGGTCCAACGCGACCTACCTGACTGGGTATGGCGGCTTCAACATTCCAATGACGCCGGGGTTCTCCCGCTCACTGCTTGCCTGGCTGGAGCAGGGGGGGCTCGTTGCCGTTCCCAACCTGAGAGGGGGTGGGGAGTATGGCGAGGGTTGGCATCAGGCGGGGATGCTTGGCACCAAGCAGAACACGTTCGACGATTTCATCGCGGCGGCGGAATACCTGATTCGGGAGGGCTACACCAGGCCTTCACGGCTCGCGATCGCGGGCGGCTCCAACGGCGGGTTGCTGATGGGCGCAGTCCTCACGCAGCGTCCCGATCTCTTCCGGGCCGTCGTGGTGCAGGTCCCGCTGCTGGACATGCTCCGGTACCATCGCTTCCTGATCGCGAGGCTGTGGATCCCGGAGTATGGCTGTGCCGACGACGCCCAACAGTTCGGGTGGCTCCGGGCGTACTCCCCGTACCATCACGTCCGGTCAGGCACCTCCTATCCCGCGGTCCTGTTGGCCACTGCCGAGAGTGATACTCGTGTCGACCCCATGCACGCCCGCAAGATGGCCGCGCAGCTCCAGGCGGCCAACGCCTCCGATCGCCCGGTCCTGCTCCGTCTGGAGGCCCGGGCGGGGCACGGCGCCGGGAAGCCCGTCTCCAAGGTGCTCGACGAGCTGGTGGACACCTGGAGCTTCGTGGCTCATGAGCTGGGAGTCTCGTGGGGGCGGGTCTGAGCTGAGTGGCAGGGTGGTCTATCGGGCGCCTCTGGTGAGCGGTACCTTCTGGTTCCTTCCTCCTCCTACTCGAGTACACCCCAATGACCTCTGACGCCGCCGCCCCGACGCGGATCGAGATGTCCAATCCCAGTCAGTGGCTCGCCGTCCTCAGGATCCTGGTCGGGCTGTGGTTCGTCAAGGCGCTGACCAGCAAGATGGATTTTGTGCTGCTGGGCGGGTTCTTCCCGTTCATCGGGGTCGAGCCGCGCTGGATCAATGCCATGCCGGTGCTGGTGGCCAAGCAGGCGGCCGAGAACCCGATTCTCTGGTACAAGGCGTTTCTCGAGCAGACGGTACTTCCCAATGCCGCGACGTTCGCGACCCTGACAGCCTGGGGAGAGGTGCTGGTGGGATTATCGCTGACGACCGGGGTGTTGGCGGGCCTCGGGGCGTTGGGCGGACTCTGGCTCAGCATCAACTACGGCCTTGCGTCCGCCCACATGTCCTCCGCCTCTCTGGGTTTCCACTATATGCTGGTGGCTACCCTCGCGGTCCTCTTCCTGGCGCGCGCGGGGCGGTCCTGGGGCCTGGATACGTGGATTGCCTGGCGCTGGCCGGGAAGCATCTTCACAAAGCGACCGTTCTCCTGACGGCTGCGCTTCAGGGGCGCGGACCGATCGCGACACCCCACGGCAGTGAGCCCACCGGGATGGTGCGGATCACCGTCATGTTCTCGGTGTTGACCACGCTCACGTTATTACCCGGGCCGTTGGCCGTGTAGAGCTTCTTCTCGTCCCGGGTGAGGGCGACGCCCCAGGGGCGAGTGCCGACCTCGACGCTGGCGACGATCGAGTCCGTTGCCGGGTCGATCACCACGACGTTCTTCCCTCGTCCGGTAGAGACGTAGATCCGCTTCCCGTCCTTGGTCACCGTGATCCCCATCGGCCGCGACCCCTGGGGCGCGGTGATCTGCTTGAGGGTCTTCTTCGCGGCCAGGTCCACCACCGAAATCGTTCCACTCACCTCGTTGGTCACATAGGCGCGGGAGCCGTCGGGAAGGATGCCGATACCGCGCGGCCGCTGCCCCAGGATATCGATCGAGGCGATCTCTTTGCCACTGGCGACGTCGATGCCGGTGATGTTGTGATCGGTCTCGCCTGTCACCCAGACCGTCTTGCCATCCGGCGTCAGGGTGACGCCCTCCGGTTCTTTTCCAACCTTGATATTTGCGACCGCCTTGCCCGAGGCGACATCCACGATGGTGGCGGAGTCGGCATTCTCGTTCGAGACGAACAGCTTGGCACCGTCGGGGCTTACGTCAAAGGTCTCGGGATCGAGCCCAGCCGGAAAGGTCTTGACCGTGCGGCGGCTGGCCACGTCCACTACGGCGATCCCGTCCTTGCTCGGATCCGATTTGAGCTTGGCACACTCAGCGTCCGGCATGGTTGGAGGGCACTTGGGGGCGCCGCTCAGTGCGACGTAAACGGTCTTGCCGTCCGGGCTCACCCTCACCCCACGGGGCCGCGTGCCGACTTCGATGGTCGCGACCACGCTGTCGGTCGTGGCGTCGATAACGGTGAGGTTCCGGGAGTCCTCGTTGGAGACGTACACCAGCTCACCCCCGGGGGCGGCGGCACCGGGAGCCGCCTCGGCGGCCGGTTTGGATTCGGGCTTCCCGCACCCGGCAATGGTGCAGGCGAGCAGGGCAGCGAATGGCGCGCTGTATGGTTTCATGTTCAGGAATAGCCTCGGCTTGGTGTCAGGGGTCGAACTTGGCCTGCGCTCGGTTCCGTGTCTGGTCGAGTCCCTTGATGGTGGCCACACCTTTGGCCCCCGTGAAGACGGCGCCGTTGATGTCCGCGGAGGTCAGGTCGGCGTCGGTCAGGTCGGCTCTATCAAAATACGTCTGCACCAGGTCGGCGTTACGGAGGTCGGCGCGGACCAAGGTGGCATCGGTGAGCGTGGCGA
>DASPUE010000293.1:0-8429 GCA_035623055.1 Gemmatimonadales bacterium | reverse complement strand
GACCGCGCTCGCCGCGCTTGCCGCCTCGGCCATCGCCGCGGCCGCGGCCGCCGCCCTGACCGCCCCGTCCCCCGCGCCCGCCCCGTCCACGGGGCTCACCCGCCGGGGCCGAAGCGCCCTCGCCGCCGGTCACTCCCTGTTCGTCAGCCATGTCAGAACTCCAGTCCGCCTTCGCGCGCGCCGTCGGCGACGGCCTTCACGCGCCCGTGATACCGGTAGCCGGCGCGGTCGAACACCACCTTGGTGATCCCGGCGGCCTTGGCCCTGGCCGCGAGCGCCTTCCCGGTGCCCTTGGCCTTCCCGATCTTCCCTGCCCCGTCTCCCTGCACCCCTTCGGAGGCATCGCTCACGCCCAGCAGACACACCCCGCGGTCGTCGTCGACCAGCTGGGCATAGATGTGCTTGAGCGAACGGAAGACCACCAGCCGCGGCCGCTCGGCGGTCCCGGCCACCTTCTTCCGCACCCGGAGATGCCGCCGGGCGCGGAGCTCGTGCCGCGTCGAGGGCGACTTGACTGCACGCATGGTTTACTTGGCTCCTGTCTTGCCCGCCTTGCGGCGCACGACCTCACCCTGATAGCGCACGCCCTTGCCCTTGTACGGCTCCGGCTTGCGCAGGCTGCGGATCTCGGCAGCGACCTGGCCCACCATCTCCTTGTCCGCGCCTTCGATCTTCACGATGGTGTTGTTGTCCACCGTGAACTTGATGCCCGGCGGCGCCTTGTACGGCACCGCGTGGGAGAACCCCAGCGAGAGCTGCAAGCCGAACGGCTTGGCTTCGGCCTTGTAGCCGACTCCCTGGATCTCCAGCGTCTTGCTGAATCCCTTGGTGACTCCGTCCACCATGTTCTGGATCAGGGTGCGGCTGAGCCCGTGGAGCGCCCGGTGCCGGGCCTCGTCCGACGGACGGCTCACGACCACCTGCTCCCCCTGAACCGCCAGGGTCATCTCCGGGTGGAAGGCGCGGGAAAGCTCACCCTTGGGGCCCTTCACGGACAGAGTCTGCCCGTTGAGGCTCACGGTGACGCCCTTCGGCACCGCCACCGGCTTTCGGCCGATACGCGACATGCTCGCCTCTTACCAGACGACGGCGAGCAACTCGCCGCCCAGGTTCGCGGACCGCGCATCGCGGTCGCTCATCAGGCCCTTGGGCGTGGAGACGATCGCCATGCCGAGGCCATTCTTGACTCGCGGAATCTCCCGCGACTTCACGTAGCGGCGCAGACCGGGCGAGGAGACCCGCTTCAGCTCGCGGATCACCGGCTGGTCGTTGTGATACTTGAGGTACAGCCGCAGCACACCACGGGCGCCGTCATCGAGGATCTTGTAGTCCGCGATGTAGTGGTTGTCGCGCAGCAGCCGCGCCAGCTCGCTCTTGAGCCGGCTCACCGGAACGTCCACCCGCTTGTGTCCGGCCGCACAGGCGTTGCGGATCCGGGTCAGCATGTCCGCGACGGGATCTGTCATGCTCATCGTTGGGGCTCTCCTACCAGCTGGCCTAGCGGACCCCGGGGATCTCACCCCGAAGCGCCATGTCACGGAAGCAGATCCGGCACAGCCCGAACTTCCGCAGCACTGCTCGGCTGCGGCCGCAGCGCTGGCAGCGCCGCACCGTCCGGACCTTGAACTTCGGCGTGCGCTTGGCCCGCTCGATCCAACAAGTCTTCGCCATCCCGTTCTCCTCAGGTCCACCGTGTCAGGTGAGCGGTGAGCGCAGCACAGTGGGCGGGAACGCTCCCCGTCGACTGCTCCTGCCACCCACCCAACCACCGCCCACCACTTTTCCGCCTACGCTTTGCCCGGTTTCAGCTCGCCACCGCCAGCGGAGTCTCGCCCCGGAACGGCCACCCGAATTCCCGGAGCAGCGCGAGCGCCAGGTCGTCCCGTCCCGCGGTGGTCACGACCGTGATGTCCATCCCGTGGATCTTCTCGACCTTGTCGAACTCGATCTCCGGGAAGATCATCTGCTCCTTGATCCCGACCGTGTAATTCCCCCGCCCATCGAAGCTCTTGTTCGGCAACCCGCGGAAGTCCCGAAGCCGGGGCACCGCGATGTTGATGAACCGGTCCAGGAACTCGTACATCCGCGCGTTACGAAGGGTCACCGACACGCCGATCGGGAGCCCCTGTCGCAGCCCGAAATTCGCGATGGCCTTCTTGGCGCGGCGCACCACGGGCTTCTGACCCGAGATGATCGCCAGTTCTTCGGCAATCGTCTCGATGAGCTTGGGATTCTTGGCCCCCTCGCCCATGCCGACGTTGAGCACCACCTTGACGATCCGCGGCACCGCGTGCGGGTTGGTCATCCCGAACTGCTTGGCCAGGTTCGGTCGGATGACCTTGTCGTAGTACGTCTTGAGGCGCGGCACCCCCTCCGCCGACTTGGGCGCCGGATCGGTGGCCAGCGCCGCGCCACCCTTCTCCTTGCCGCCCTTCGGATGCTTGGGGGCGTCGCCCTTGGGCGGCTTCGGCGCCTTGGGGGTCGTGTCCTTGGTCTCGGCCATCGTCAGCGGTTCCTCGGAATAGACTGGCCCGACTTCGCCGCGATCCGCTCCAGCGTGCCGTCGGCGGTCTTCTGGCGCCGGATGCGCGTCGGCTCGCCTGACTTCGGGTCGATCAGCATCACCTTCGAGTGGTGGATCGGCGCCTCGCGCTTGATCTTGCCACCCGGGGCGGTCTGGGTCGGCTTCTGGTGCTTGGTGACGACGTTGATCCCCTCCACCTCGATCCGGCCCGTCTTCGGATGCACGCGCTTAACCTTGCCGCGCTTCCCCTTGTCGTCCCCCGAGATCACCTGCACCGTGTCACCGGCGGTGATGTGGAGGACCTGCCGGACCGGCGGCTGGTGCCGCACCCGCTTCGCCTTCCTGTAGACCAGCGGCTTCATCTCAGAGTACCTCCGGCGCGAGCGAGACGATCTTCATGTACCGCTTCTCGCGCAGCTCGCGCGCCACCGGCCCGAAGATGCGGGTCGCCCGGGGCTCGCCCTGGTCGGTAATCAGCACCACCGCGTTCTCGTCGAACCGGATGTAGGACCCGTCCTTGCGCCGGGTCTCCTTCACCGTCCGCACGATCACCGCCTTGGCGACGTCACCCTTCTTGACCTGCCCGCTCGGAATCGCGTCCTTGATGGCCACGACCACCTTGTCGCCCACGCCGGCGTAGCGGCGCTTGCTGCCGCCCAGCACCCGGATCACCAGCGCCTTCCGGGCGCCGGAGTTGTCGGCCACCTTCACCACGCTCTCTTGCTGAATCATTGCGACCTCTAGGCTATCAGCTCTGGCTGTCGGGGATCAGCCCTACTTCGCCCGCTCCACGATCTCGATCACCCGCCACCGCACCGTCTTGGCGAGGGGCCGGGTCTCCATGATCCGGACCATGTCGCCCACCTTGGCCCCCAGCTTCTCGTCCCGCGCTTTCACCTTGGTGGAGCGGGTCACCTGCTTGCCGTAGGCCGCGTGCGCGAACCGCCGGGTTAGGGTGACGGTGACCGTCTTGGTCATCTTGTCGCTGGTCACGACGCCCTGGCGGATCTTGCGCCCGGCGCGGGTGGTCTCGGTCGTCTCGGTCATGGTCGTCCCGTCGTCTTACTTGGCCAACTCGCGCTGGCGCAGCACCGTCTGGATCCGCGCGATGTCGCGGCGCAGGTGTCTGAATCGCATCGGGTTCTCGATCGACTCCGTCGCCGACCGGAACCGCAGCCGGAATCGCTCCTCCGTCAGCTCCGCCAGCTTGGTCTTGAGGTCGTCGACCGACAGCTCGTTGAGCTCACTCGTCTTCATGGCTCAGTCCTCCGCCCGCTTGATGAAGCGGGTCTTGACCGGGAGCTTGGCGGCCGCCAGCGCCAGCGACTTCTTCGCCAGGCTGACCTCCACCCCCTCGACCTCGAACAACACCCGGCCCGGCTTCACCACCGCCACCCAACCCTCCGGGTTGCCCTTGCCCTTCCCCATGCGGGTCTCGGCGGGCTTCTTGGTGATCGGCTTGTCCGGGAAGATCCGGATCCACACCTTGCCGCCCCGCTTCATCTCACGGGTGAGCGCGACCCGGGCGGCCTCGATCTGCCGGTTGCTGACCCACCCCGGCTCCAGGCTCATCAGGGCGTACTCTCCGAACGCCACCGTGCTCCCGCGCACGGCGATGCCCCGGGTGCGGCCCTTGAACGTCTTGCGAAACTTGACCCGCTTCGGTGCCAGCATCGGTCAGTTCCCCGTGCTGTAGGTGCGGCCCGACAGATCCTCCACGACCTCACCCTTGAAGATCCACACCTTGATGCCGATCGTGCCGTAGGTGGTCTTGGCGGTGCTGGTCGCGTAGTCGATGTCCGCCCGCAGCGTGTGCAGCGGCACCCGACCCTCGCGATACGACTCGGTCCGCGCGATCTCTGCGCCCCCGAGCCGCCCGCCGGCCCGGACCCGGATCCCCTGGGCGCCCATGCGCATGGCGCTCTGCACCGATCGCTTCATCGCCCGCCGGAACGAGATCCGCTGCATCAGCTGGTGAGCGATGTTGTCCGCCACCAGCTGGGCCGACACCTCCGGCCGCTTGATCTCCTCGACGTTGATCGCCGCTTCCTTGCCGGTCAGCTGCGCCAGCTCGTCCCGCAGCTTGTCCACCTCGGCGCCCCGCTTGCCGATGACCACGCCCGGTCGCCCGGTGTGCACTGTCACGGTCACCTTCCCCGGCTTGCGCTCGATGTCGATCTGCGCGATCGCCGCGTGACCCAGCCGGGCCTTGAGGTACTTCCGGATCAGCTCGTCTTCCTTGAGGAGGGCGGGCATGTCCTTGGTCGCGAACCAGCGGGACCGCCACGGCTTGACGATGCCGAGCCGGAGCCCCGTCGGGTGGGTCTTCTGCCCCATTACTTGCCCTCCTTCGTGCCGACGTGGATCTCCACGTGGGAAGTGCGCTTCTTGATCGGCACCCCGCGTCCCTGCGCCGCCGACTGGAAGCGCTTGAGGGGGGTCCCCATGTTGATCACGGCCTTGGTCACCAGCAGATCATCGACATCCAGGCTCGCATTCGCCCGGAGCGCCGCCTGCTCGGCGTTGGCCACCGCGGAACGCAGCGTCTTCTCGATCTGCTTGGCCGCGTACTTCTTGTTGAACTTCAGGATGGCAAAGGCCTCATTCACGTTCTTGCCGCGAATGAGATCCACCACCAGCCGCATCTTTCGCGAAGACTGGCGCGCGTAGCGCTGGATCGCCCGGGCTTCCATGGTCACTCCGCCTTGGCCTTCTTGTCCGCCACCAGCTTGCCGCTGTGGCCCCGGAACAGCCGGGTGGGCGCGAACTCACCCAGCTTGTGGCCGACCATGTTCTCGGTCACGTATACCGGCACGAACTTGTTGCCGTTGTGCACGGCGAACGTGTGCCCCACGAACTCCGGCAGGATGGTGCTGGCCCGGCTCCAGGTCTTCACCACTCGCTTCTCGTTGCGGGCATTCATCGCCTGCACCTTGCCGAGCAGGGATGGCTGAACGAACGGGCCCTTTTTGATGCTCCGCGACATCAGACGTTCCCTCCGGTCGCCTTCCCGCGGCGCCGTCCGCGGACGATGTACTGGTTCGACGCCTTCTTGCGATGGCGCGTCTTGCGGCCTTCCGGCTTGCCCCATGGACTCACCGGCGGACGGCCACCGGAGGTCTTGCCCTCACCGCCGCCCAACGGGTGGTCGACCGGGTTCATCGCCACGCCCCGGACCTTCGAGCGCTTGCCGAGCCACCGGGTCTTCCCGGCCTTCCCCATGGAGAGCAGCTCGTGCTCCGCGTTCCCCACTTCGCCCAGGGTGGCGAGGCACTTGGCGTGCACCCGGCGCATCTCGGTCGACCGGAGCCGCACGGTCACGTAGTCCCCTTCTTTCGCGACCACCTGCACGCCGGCGCCGGCGCTCCGCGCCAGCTGCCCGCCCTTGCCGACCTTGAGCTCGACGTTGTGCACCGTCTCGCCGAGCGGCACCTCGCCGAGGGGCACCGCATTGCCGATCCGCGGATCGACCCCGGCCCCCGACAGGATGGTGTCCCCGACGTTGAGCCCCTTGGGGTGCAGGATGTAGCGCTTCTCACCATCGGCGTAGACGATCAGCGCGATCCGGGCGCTCCGGTTCGGGTCGTACTCGATCGTCGCGACCTTCCCCGGCACGCCGAACTTGTTGCGCTTCCAGTCGATCTTCCGGTACATCCGCTTGTGGCCGCCGCCGATGTGGCGCATCGTGACGTGGCCCTTGTTGTTCCGGCCTCCGGACTTGCGGATCGGCTCGAGCAGCGACTTTTCCGGCGCGTCGGTCGTGACCTCGGCAAAATCCGAGACCGACCGGAACCGAGTGCCCGCCGTCACCGGCTTGAATTGACGGATTCCCATATCAGCCCTCGAACACGGGGAGTGTCTCCCCGTCCTTCAGGGTGACGATCGCCTTCTTCCACCGTCCGGTCAGTCCCTTGGTCCGCCCGCGGACCACCGTGTTGCGACGAACCTGCATGGTCCGGACGCTGGTCGCAGTGACGCCGAACAGCTGCTTCAGCGCGTCGCGGATCTCGAACTTGTTCGCCCCGGGATGGACCTCGAAGGCGTATTCCTTCCGCAACTGGTAGGCGGCCGACGACTTCTCGGTCACCACCGGCCGCACGATAATCTCATGGAGCGTGGGCATTACTTGCCCCCCTTCTTCTTGGGCGCGGCCTTCTTCGCAGCGGGCTTCTTGGCCTTGGTCGCGGCCTTGGTCTTCTCCGCCTTCGGCTTGGCGGCCCGGGTCGCCTTCTTCTCCGCCTTGGCAGCCTTCTCGGCTTTCGCCGCCGCCTGCTTCGCCCGCGGCCGGGACGCACTCGGCGCGGCACGGCCTTCGCCCTTCGGGCCGGGCACGAACGGCCGAACGAACGGCTGGGCCGGCTCACCAGCCAGCGCCGGCTCCTCGACCACCACCACCTCCGCCCACAGGACGTCGTACGCCGAAGCGTCCGTGAAGGGGAGCACGTCCACCAGCGGCAGATTGCGGGCGCTCAGGACCAGGGCCTCGCTCACCCCATGGGTGAGGAGCAGCACCTTGTGGCCCTCGAGACCCAGCTTGGCCAGCAGCGCGACCAGATCGCGCGTCTTGGGGCTCTGCTGCTCGAACCGCTCCATCACCAGCAGCTTCCCTTCGGCCGCGCGGGCGTTGAGGGCGCTCTTGCGCGCCAGCTGCTTCACCTTGCGGGGCAGCTCGAGCCGATAATCGCGGGGCTGCGGTCCGAAGACCTTGCCGCCCCCTGGCCACAGCGGCGAACGGATCGACCCCTGACGGGCCCGTCCAGTCCCCTTCTGCTTCCAGGGCTTCTGGTTGCCGCCGGACACCAGCCCCCGGGTCTTGGTGGCGTGCGTCCCCTGCCGCTGATTGGCGAGGTAGGCGGTCACGGCCTCGTGCAGGACGGGGCCGTTCACCGTCCCGTCGAAAAACTCGGACGGGAGGCGGACGGCGCCCTTCTTGGCGCCGACGGGCGAAAAGTGCGGGGCCTCAATCATGGCGGCTCCTGCCATGCTGCTTGTTAACGAGCAGGATCCCGTGCTTCGCGCCCGGGACCGCGCCCCGGACGAACAGCAGGTTCCGCTCGGCATCGATCTTGACCACCCGGAGCCCCAGCTCGGTGTGCCGTTCGGCGCCCATGTGGCCCGGCATCCGCTTCCCCTTGATGACGCGGGAGGGGTCGGTGCCCGGTGAGATCGAGCCCGGCTTGCGGTGCCGGGTATTGCCGTGCGTGGCGGGACCGCCGCCGGCACCGTAGCGATGGACCAGGCCCTGAAAGCCCCGGCCCTTGGTGGTGCCGGTGACCTTCACCAACTCGCCCGCGGCGAAGATGCCCACCGTCACGGTGTCGCCGGGCTTGTAGCTCTGCTCGTTGTTGCCGAACTCGCGGAGGATCCGCGGGGCGGCCTCGAGCGTCGCCGCTTTCGCATGCCCGAGTTCGGCCTTGCTGCTGCGGTGAGCCGCCTGGGCGCCGAATCCCAGCTGCACAGTGCCGTTCTTCACTTGCAGGACTCGGCAGGGACCCGCCTCGATCACCGTCACCGGGACCGAGGACCCATCGTCCGTGAAGACCCGGGTCATGCCGAGCTTTCGCCCGATCAGTCCATTGGCCATGGCTATTCGACCTTGATCTCCACGTCCACGCCGGCAGGCAGGTCGAGCTTGGTCAGCGCGTCCATGGTCTGCGGCCGTGAATCGTTGATGTCCAGGAGCCGCTTATGGGTGCGCAGCTCGAACTGCTCCCGGCTCTTCTTGTCGATGTGCGGACTCCGCAACACCGTCCACCGCTCGATCTTCACCGGCAGCGGAATGGGGCCCGACACCTGTGCGCCGGTCTTTTCGGCGGTGCGCACGATGTCGGCCGCGGCCTGATCGAGCACGCCGTGGTCGAACGCCTTGAGCCGGATCCGGATTCTCTGCGCCATACGGTCCTCG
>DASPUE010000292.1:0-2405 GCA_035623055.1 Gemmatimonadales bacterium | reverse complement strand
GACACCTGGCTCCGGGCCGATAGTGCGGTGTATCTGCAAGCCGAGTCCCTGGGAACGCCGATGGGCAGCGGGCTCGCCGCGCTGCGCCGGAGCGAGGCCGACAGCGTCCATCAGGCGATGGGCGGAACGTTGCGTCCATGGCGTGACGTGCTCGCCTCCCCGCCCGACCACGCCCTTCCGGGCACCCGGTGATGCTGCTCCTTCCCTTCGCCGCCTGGCTCATGGGAGCCCCGCAGCCGAGGATGCTCACGGTCTCCCCGAGCTCGTCGCTGTCAACAATCACCGCGGCCCTGGCGCAGGCCGCTGACGGCGACACCATCCGGATCCTGCCGGGCGACTACCACGAGGCGCCACTCGTGGTGTCACACCGCGTGACGATCCTCGGCGAAGGCTGGCCGGTATTGTACGGAGGCGATCACCAGGTCCTCACCGTCCTTGCCGACAGCGTCACCATTCGCGGGTTGGTCGTCCGCGACGTCACTCCCAGCTCGACCGAAGACCGGGCAGGCATCAAGGTGGTCAACGCGCACGGCTGTCGGATCGAGGACAATTCACTGCTCAACACCTTCTTCGGCATTTACCTCTCGAAGGTCGAGGGATGCACCGTCATCGGCAATCGGGTGCGAGGAGCCGGTGTAGGAGAGGCCTCCACCGGGAACGCGATTCATTCCTGGAGCTCGAGTGATCTCCTGATCGCCGACAACCTGTTACGCGGTCACCGTGACGGGATCTACTTCGAGTTCACCTCGCGGGCCCGGGTGCGCCATAACGTGAGCACCCACCAGCTCCGCTACGGGCTGCACTTCATGTTCTCCAACGACTGCGTCTACGAGGACAACACCTTCGCCGACAACCGGTCGGGGGTCGCCGTGATGTACAGCCACAACGTGGTGATCGCCGGGAATCGATTCGAGCGGAGTCGGGGCTCCGCGGCCTACGGCCTGCTCCTCAAGGAAATCACCGACAGCAGACTGGAGGACAATCGCTTTCTGAGCAACACGGTCGGGCTGTACGCCGAAGGGACCAGCAGGGTAGCGGTGACGGCGAATGAGTTCCGGGAAAACGGCTGGGGTGTTCAGGTGATGGCGGATGCACAACGGACGAGCTTCCAGGGGAATCGGTTTGAAGGAAACTCGTTCGACGTGGGGACCAACAGCGTCAACGCCTCGAGCACATTCGACGGCAACTACTGGGACCGGTACACCGGCTACGACCTCGATCGCGATGGGCGTGGAGACATTCCCTACGCACCGGTGCGGCTCTTCGCGCTGGTGGTGCAGCGCAATGAGCCCGCCCTGATCCTGCTCCGGAGCCTGTTCGTCTCCCTCCTCGATGGCGCGGAGCGGGTCGCCCCCGTCCTGACACCGAGGACCATGGAAGATCTCCACCCGCTGATGCGGTGGCCCGCTCCATGAGCGCCGAACGACCGGCCGTAGACGCGATCGGACTCACCAAGCGGTTTGGCCGCCTGGAGGTGCTGCGCGGCGTGGACCTGACGGTGCCGTCCGGGCGGATCACGGGCCTTGTCGGCCCCAATGCGGCCGGCAAGACCACATTCATCAAGGCCCTCCTCGGCTTGGTGCGACCGGATGGGGGCCAGTTGCGGGTGCTGGGGCACCTGGTCAATGGCGACGAGCGCTATCGCCGAGGCATCGGCTACATGCCCCAGTCGGCCCGGTTTCCGGAGAACCTGACCGGCTCCGAAGTACTCGACATGCTGGGCGATCTCCGCGCCACCACCGCCGCCCGCGACCTCGAACTGCTGGAGAAATTCGAGCTCGAGGACCAAATCGGGAAACCGGTTCGGACCCTCTCCGGCGGCACCCGGCAGAAACTGTCCGCGGTCATGGCCTTTCTATTCAGACCCGACCTCCTGGTTCTCGACGAGCCGACCGCCGGACTGGACCCCATCGCCAGTGGCATCTTCAAGGAGAAGCTGCTTTCGGTTCGGGCCCGCGGCAGTTCGGTCCTGCTCGCGACCCACACCTTGAGCGAGCTGGATGAGCTGGCCGATGATGTGGTCTTCCTGCTGGACGGGCGGGTCCGCTTCCATGGTCCGACCGAGGACCTGAAGCGGCGCACCGGGGCACCTCGGCTGGAGCAGGCCATCGCGAATCTCATGCGTGAGAGGGCGTCATGAGAAACGCGAGCCGGATCCTCGCCTACCAGCTTCGGGACGTGGCCCGCAACCGTTGGGTGATTGCCTATGCGGTGGTCCTGCTGGTGCTCACAGAGGCGCTGTTCCGTCTCGGTGGCGATGCGGGGCGGGTGCTGCTCTCCCTGCTCAACGTCGTGCTCATTCTCGTGCCGCTGGTGGCGCTGACCTTCGGGACGCTCTACCTCTACTCGGCCCGGGAGTTCATCGAGATGCTGCTGGCCCAGCCGGTAGGACGGGGGGCGATGTT
>DASPUE010000291.1:0-9960 GCA_035623055.1 Gemmatimonadales bacterium | reverse complement strand
TCAATCGTGGCGCCCTGCTGCGGGCCCGTGAGGAGGGCCGCGCCTGGCAGCGGACCCTCGGCAACGTCACGCGTATCCACGGCGATCGGGAGCCACTTTCGATCGGCGCCTTGCTCAGTCTCGCCTATCCGGATCGGATCGGCCGGCGAAGAGAGGGGCAGGCAGGACGCTTCCTGCTGCGAAACGGGCAGGGAGTCTTCACCGATTCTCCCACCCTGTCCCGCGCGGACCTGCTGGTGGCGGCAGAACTTGATGGTGACCGGCGCGAGAGTCGGCTCTGGCTCGGCGCATCCCTGAGCGAAGCGGAGTTGCGAGAGCATTTCAGCGAGCAGATCGAGGTCAAGGAGATCATCGAATGGGACCGAGACCGGGAGGCCGTGGTGGCGGCCGAGCGGGAGCATCTCGGGGCGATCGTCCTCGCCGAACGCCCGATCCGGAACCCGGATCCTTCCCAGGCCCGCGCGATCCTGCTCGATTGGATCAGGGGGTCCGGGCTTGCCGTACTGCCGTGGACTGCGGAGGCCACCCAGCTGCGCGGGCGCCTCGCGTTCGTCCACCAGCTCCTCGGACCGCCGTGGCCTGATGTTTCCGACGAGGCGCTGCGGCGCTCACTGGACCAATGGCTGGGTCCGATGCTCGGGGGCGTCCGGGGCCGCGCCGACCTGGATCGGATCGATCTCGAAGCTGCGCTGCTGGGCGGGCTGCCATGGAAGGAGCGCCGGGATCTCGACCTTCTCGCTCCGACCCATCTGACAATGCCAACCGGCTCGAGAATCCGAGTGGACTATTCCGACCCCGTGGCCCCAGTCCTCCCGGTGCGATTACAGGAGGTGTTCGGCACTGGGGAAACGCCCAGGGTGGGAGACGGGCGGGTCGCCGTCACCCTGCACCTGCTTTCGCCCGCGCATCGGCCGGTCCAGGTGACCCGCGACCTCTCGGGCTTTTGGCGGTCGAGCTATGCCGATGTCCGGAAGGAGATGAAGGGGCGCTATCCCAAGCACTACTGGCCCGACGATCCGCTGGTGGCCGAACCGACCCGCCGGGCCAAGCCGCGAGGGAAGGGGAAGTGAGCGATTCCGCTCACTTCCCACCTGCCTTCCGCGGGGTTCACCGCTCGACCACGATCAGGTACTTCGACGGCTCCCAGAACTTGTCCGGCCCGGCGATCGCGATGCTGCCGCGGACCGATTGTCCGTCACCCTCCCAGGACGCCAGCTGGCTCAGGTCCTGCCGCGAGACGATGGCATAGCTCCGGTCCTGCCGCGGGAGCGGGATCTCTCGCGTGGTGCTCCGGTCGAGGGATGTGAACTCACCCAGCGGCAGCACCCGGGCCGGTTGGACGGTGCGGCGGCCAATCAGCGGGAAGGACCGATGTCCGTCTTCCACGATCACTCCCTTCGCCAGCAGCTCCTTCCGAGTGCCGACCACGTAGTACGCGGTGTTGTGCTCATCCGTGAGGCGGTAGACGCTGTCGGCCAGACGCTGGTTCTGGCTGGCGAGGGTTTCTACCTGCGCGGTGAGGCTGGTCATGGTTTCGCGCTGGGTCCCCATGATGTTCATCAGGTCCGCAATCGTGGCTCTGGCACCGCTATCGGCCGTGGAGAGGCTGTCCACGGTCTGGGTCAGGCGGCGCGCCCGCCGCTCGCTAGCCGCCAGCTGGGTCTCGGCAGTCTTGAGTCGCTCGGTGATGGCGGTCACCCGATCCAGGGTGAACTGGCGTTGATCCTTGCTCAGTTCGAGGGCCGGCGACTCGGGCCCGCCCTTCGCGGTCTGAGGCTCGACCTTCGACACCTCGGTCTGCAGGTCCGCGAGCAGCTTCGCGTTTGCAGCGACCTCCATCTGGAGGCTGTCGCGCTCCGCCGCGAGGGACAGCTCGTCGAGCTGGTGCGCGAGGCCTGGGCTGCGGGGTGTCGACGGCGTCGGGTGGCACGCCGTGGCGACCAGGACCGCGGTCAGGATCCACGCGCCGCCCATGATAGGGCTGTGAATGGCACGCATGGTGGTACTCACTTTCCGGCAAAAGGGTGATCTGCGTCACGCCTCGCATCATCCGATGCGAGGGTGATGGACAGTCTAGGGTCGACGTATGGCGGCGGCCTAACAAACAGGATGACGAATCGGTTTCGGTCGGGTGACGCTTCGCGGCGGGGAGTTGGGCGGGCGGGTTGATGAGTGCGGACTAGCCACGGCCCCCGATCACGCGATCGAGCCGTGCGAGCGCCTGGTCCAGCGCATCCTGAGACGGGACGGTCCCCTGGGCCGCCCGGGCGGAGCCTCCGCCCCGCCCGCCGAGTTCGGCGAGCACGGGCTTGAGAAGGGCGCCAGCGTCAATTCCCGAGTCTTCGGAAGTCGCAACGAGGAGGGTGGGGGGAGAGGCGACGGTACCAAGGAATATCGCTTTGGGGAGGCCAGTGACCGCCTGAGCCAACCCGCGAAGCGATTCCAGCGAACCAACCTCGGTCTGTTGGACAATACGTCGCACGCCGGTCGCATCGGGGCTTGTCTGGTGATACAGATCACGAGCGAGATGCAGATTGAGCTGGGCTTCGACCTCGCGGCGACCCAGGTCGGCGGTCTTGAGGTCCTGACGCAGCTTCTCAAGCAAAGCCGGCAGGTCCTCGATCGCCGCGGACGCGGCGCCCGCCATGCTCGAGAGAAGCTCGAAGTCCGCCCGCGCCCGCCCGATTGCGCGGGCGCCACAGACAAACTCCAGCCGGATCTGTTTCTTCACCCGCTCGACTCTTCGGATCAGGATCGCTCCGATCTCACCGGTTGCGCGGACATGGGTTCCGCCGCAGGCGCTGCGATCAAGGTCCGCGATGGTGACGACCCGGATGGTCCCGGCACGCTCAGATGCCTTCCGAAGCCCGGTCGCCAGGGCGGCATCTTCGAACGCGATACTCACCAGGCGGTTTTCGGCGACGATCCGATTGGCTGCGGCTTCGGCCGATCGGATCTCTTCGGGTGTTACCGAGCCGGTTTCCAGATCCAGAGTGGACACATCCGTGCCGAAGTGGACGCTGACCGTGCGGTAGCCGTATTGGTCGGTGAGGACCGCGGAGAGCAGATGCTGGCCGGTGTGCTGCTGCATATGATCGAAGCGGCGATCCCAATCCACCGAACCTTCCACCGGACCGGGACCGAGGGGGTTGTCGACCAGGTGCGCGATCCGCTCCCCCTCATCCACGACATCGGTCACCCGGGAGCTCCCCAACCGGCCGGTATCGAAGGGCTGGCCACCCGAGGTGGGATAGAAGGCGGTCCGATCGAGGTACACCTTCCGACCACCGTCGGCCGCCTCGGCGACGGTCGCGCGGAAGGAGGTGAGGTAGCTGTCCGTGTAGTAGAGGCGCTCGGTGGTCACCCGCGTAAGCTACGGGCGGGGAAGGGGGGAAGGAACCGGTGCCGCTAGCGGAGCGCCGGCGCTCCTGAGCGGACGCTCTGCGGTGTGAGGGCCTCCGCTAGGCGACCGGCGGAGTTGAACCGGTCCGCGGGGAGCGCGGCGGTCGCTCGGGCGATCGCATCGTCGAGCCACACCGGGATCGTTGGACGCACCAGGGACGGGCGATGACCGTCCGCGGCGGCCGCCGGGGGCCTTCCGGGAACCTGACGATCCGGAAGCCGGCCGGTGATGGCGAAGTAGAGACTCAATCCCAGCCCGTAGAGGTCCGCCCGGGCATCGGCGGCCTGTCCCGCGAGCACCTCAGGCGCCAGAAAGTCTTCTCGCTGGTCCTGGCGTCCGGGACGGGAATACCCGGCGGATCCGAAATCGCCGAGGCTCGCCTGCACTTCCGGCCCGATAAGGATGTTGCCAGGAGTCACGTGACGGTGGAGGATCCCGAGCCGATGGGCTGCTTGCAGCCCGAGCGCGATGCCTCGCCCCACCGCCGCCGATTCCTCGGGTGAGAGCGGGTTGGATTGCACCCGGGTTCCCAGGTCCGGCCCCGCGATGTAGTCCAGTACCACGCAGAACAGCTCGCCGACCTCGAAGCAGGCGCGGGTCGCGACGATGTGATCATGGGCGAGCTCCCATACCGCCATGACATCATATCTGGCCCGGGCTCGGTCGCTCGCTCCCAGTTCCAGCACCTTGATGGCAACCTGGTCGCCCTGCTGGTGGTCCTGCCCGAGATAGACCACGGACACCGGGCCGCGCCCCAGTTCCCGAATGGGTCGATACCGCCCCTGAATCAGACTCCCCAGGGGCAGACCGATTATCGAACTGTTGTCGGCGTGCGACACCATGCATTTCCCCGTCGAAACGGCGCGATGCGCGGCGAAAGCCCAGCGCTTTCGGCCTCCTCCTCACGGTTTGGCAACCGGCGGGCCAGAGGAGGCGATGCAATCAGTGCCTAATTGATGACGGCCGCAGCTCCCGAGAAACACAAAAGGGCGCCGGCACCCCACCCGGCGCCCTCGGCCCTGCTAACCGCCTGCTACCCCAACTCGGCCAAGGGGCCGAACATGGGATCGGTGCTCTCCGGGGGCTCGAGCACGGACTGCACCGCGTCCAGCAGTTCGGCGGGCAGGAATGGCTTGAGCAGGAACCCGGCGCGGCCGCTGGTCTCCGACGGCAGCCGCTCGTAGCTCGGCTCACCCGAAACGAACAGCACCGGCAGGTCGGGCCAAGCCTCGCGCACTCGTGCCGCCAGCGCGTCCCCGAGCATCCCCGGCATCTGGATGTCCGTGACGAGCAGGTCTACCGGCACATGGGTCCCTTCCAATAGCTGCAGCGCCCGATCGGGGCTCTCGGCGACGATCACCGTGTATCCATGACGCTCCAGCACCCGCCGCATGGCGGCGCGTGAGGTGACATCATCATCCACGACGAGAACCTGCACCGGGAAGAACGTGCATTGGAAGGCGCTGAAGAGCTGAGCAAGCGGATCGGACATTGGCGCGCGGCGTGAAGGGCGAGAAAAGAGAGCCCAACTTGCGCGTCGCTACGCGACGCGTCAAGGCGAGCCTACCAGCGACAAATGGAAACGGTGTGGATTGCTGTCGAGAGTGTGGAAAGCTGTGGAAAACGAACGAGCAGCGAGGCTCTATTCGACTGCGGGGAGCCCGTCACCCAGGGCTTTCAGGAGGAGGGACACCGTGCGGGGACGCGCGGCCTCGGGAGTCGCGCTCCAGCTCTGCATACGCTGCTCGACCCAGGTGTGAATGCTCAGGTAGCGGGTGCCTGACGCGGGATTCTTGAACCTGACGGTCCCGCCCTTGATCTCGTACTGTCCGTCGGTCGCGGCGAGCAGGTCCAGGGCTTCGTTCACCTGGCTCAGCATGAGATCGACCATCTGGGACGTCTCGGTGGCTTCGGCCGGGCTCTGGTGAGCCGCCCAGCCGCGCATCTCGGGGCCGCTCCACCGCTGGGCCCGCTGGGAGGCCAGCACACTGTCCTCATAGGCCTGCTCCAGCCGTGCGATGCGCGCGCGGTATTGGTGAATGGCGTCCGCGCCAGCATTCCACGCGCTCTTCGCCTGGCTCACCCCATCGCTGGATCCCAACCGCGAGGCCGGGATCACGGCGTGGAACGACGCCAACCGGCCGGTGAGGTCCTGCTGGGCCTGTTTCTCCGCGGCCTCGAGCCGACGGGCCAATTCGCTGGGTGCCACGGCCGCGCTGTTCGCCGCCGGTGACAGATCGGTGCCGAGATCGAGGTCGCCGGTGGTCACCGGGACGTCGTTCTGGAAGTTGGGCTTCGCCGCGGCAATGATCTGGTCCTTGGACGAGGCGCTGGCCGAGTCGCTCTCGCTCGCGGGCTTCGCGGTGGAGGACTCGTGGATCCCTGCAGCAACCGGCGTCGTAGCCGGCGCGGTGGCTTCGGGTGGCGTCGTCACCTTACCTGAGAAGGGCGGCAGTCCCACCGGCTCGTTCACCGCCGGGTCCGAATGGGTGGTGACGGCCGAATCCGGTGCGGGGATGGCACGGTGTGAAGGGCGGGAAGCCAGGAACATTCCCGCAGCGAGCATGACCACTGCACCGGTACTCGCGGCCACCCAACTCGAGCCCCGACCGTTCTTCCTGGGCTCGGCGGCGGGCGCTTCTGCGGCCGGGGGCCCCTCGAGCAACGCCGTCCCGGGGATGCTCAGATCTTCGGCCTCGACGCTCGCTGGGGACGGGGCCGGAGTGACGGCGGCTTTCACTTCGGGCGCCGCACTGACCGGCGCCGGCGCCTCGGGCGCCTTCGGTGCGATCTGAGGCGCGGGGGCCGTGGGAGCGACCGCGATCGCTGCCGGTGTCGATGGCAGGGCGTCGGCAAGGGGCGTATCGAACAACATGTCCGCATCGCCTGTCACCGCCCGGTGCCCATTCGAGGTTCTGATCGGCCGCTCGAGGCCGGTGTCCATCACCAGGAATTCGGGTTCCTTGGGCTTCGGTGCGGGAGGCGGCGATGGCGGCGCCGGAGGCCGGCGCGCCTCGATGATCGTCACGTTCTGACGCGGCGCGGGGGTGGCCGGGCTGACGTCGATGAATTGGAGATCGTTGCCTTTGCTCTCGGGCGGCGCCGGAGCGGCCGATGCCGGTGCGGAAGGAGCAGGCGCTGGCGGCGCCGGCGGGGCCACCTTCTCGGAGACCAACTGCGGGCGCATCACCGTCTGCTGCGGAGGCTTGGTAGCCACCGGAAGCTCGGCCACCTGCAGGCGCGCGACGGCGTGGCCGTTCAGCCCATTCCCGTTGTGCCCGTTATGACCGTTGTGCCCGTTATGACCGTTGTGACCATTCTGGCCGCTATGGCCGGCTGGTTGCGGTGCAGGGGAGATCGGTCTCGGAGCCTGCACCGGCGGAGCTGGCGCCGGCGAGAAGATGCTGTCAGCGGAGAGTGGTCCAGACCAGTTGATCGCGCTGCGGTAGTGCGGATGACTCTTCACGTCGAGCCAGCGATTGGCCCGCGAGTGAAAGATCTCGTCATCCGAGGTGACGTCTCCGCGCCGCACTGCCGCGGTGAACTCCTCGAGCGAGTTATATACCGCCTCGGCCCCTGCAACCGACCGAATCCTGTACATGAAGCCTGCCTCCATCTCCGACGGCCCGGTGAGGACGATGCTCTCTGTCAATTAGAGCAACACTCGGGCCCTGCCTCTAAGCCATTTTGCGGCAAACGCTTAGATATTGTGTTGACCGATTTACCGCTTCGATTTCTTGCGGTATTCTGCCGTTATCAGGCGCGATCAAACCGGGGTGCCGGGGGAAAGGCCCACCGGAACCCCATTCTTGATCTGGAACTCCTATTGCCACTTGCATTTGAGCCCTGTTCCGAGGACCCGGATCGCAAACTTGTGCTCCGAGCGAACAGTTCCCCACTCGGCACCCGTTCCGAGGGGGGATGCTCGTCAGCCAAGCTTCCCGCATCTTGCGGGCCGTCCCGAAGGCGGACTTGTGGGGGATTTGGGGGGGAACAACGGATCACGCGAACGTCGGCTACGACGCCTGGGCGGCTAACTGGTTCTGACCGCCTCCGCGAATCGCTGCACGATCTCACCGGCCGGTTCGATCCGATCGATCGTGGCCACGCTCCGTCCGGCCTGCCAGTAGTCGTTCTCGCCGACCTCGTCGAGGGAGGCGCGCTTGAGCTGCCAGAGCGAACGCAGCGCATAGATCGTCCGCATCCAGTGTTTGGTGCGCCGATGCCGGAGCATCCAGCGGGCGATCGGACCCGCCCTGAGCCCCATACGCTCGATGTAGGGCGTGCGAATCACCGCGACCGGGACGCCGGTGATCCGCTCGCTGAGCACGATGTCGTCCTCATCCGCCTCGAGGATCGCGCGCTTGTAGGCCATGCTGGCCTTGCACTCGCTGGTGGCGATGAACCGAGTCCCGAGCTGCGCGCCGGCGTAGCCCATCCGCAGCGCCTCCACGAAACCGCGTTCGTCTCCAATCCCACCGGCCATGACCACCGGCAGGCCGAACCGACCCAGCTCCGTCACCAGCTCCTCGGCGGTCCGGTTCCCCGCGTGACCGCCAGCACGCCGATTGACCGCGATGAGGCCGTGAACCCCCGCCGCCAATGCCTTCTCGGCCCACTTCGACTCCGTCACATCGTGGTAGACGATCCCGTTCAGCGGGGCCACCCGGTCCACGACCCAGCGCGGATTGCCGAGCGAGGTGACAAAGAAGCGGATTCCCTCCTCCAAGGCGATGTCGAGCCAGCGCGACATCCGCTCGCGATAGTACTTGGAGGACTGCTCGATCAGCGCATTCATCCCTACCGGCCGCGAGGTGAGTCGCCGGATGAGCCGGAGACCTTCTCGAAAGTCGTGGCCATGGACGTAGGTCAGAGAGATCGGCTGCACGATGCCGAGGCCCCCCGCCTCGGACACGGCGGCGACGAGCTCCGGGTTGCTGCAGGGGTACATCGCGCCGCAGATGAGCGGTACGGTGATCCCGGCCTGGCGAGTCAGGGCGGTATCAAGGGTCAGCCGGTTCATGCGGGGGCGAGGCGCCAGCGGACGGTCGCCTCCGCGACCACGTCTCCCTGGGAATCGCGGATCTGGGCTTGGACCTGGTACTCGGTCGGCTGGGTGACCTGCGGAATGGCGACTTGGCTTTCCGCGATCAGGGTGCCCCTGGCCTTCTTCCGAAACTCGATCGACAGACTGGTCACGATCCCGCGGACGGTGGGCGGCAACCCCACCAGCATCCCGAGGCCACTGGTGACTTCGGCGAGGTTCACGAGGGCGACCGCGTGCACGGATCGCAGGTGGTTCCGGACCCCTCGTCGATCCCGCAGTTCCACTCGCGCCAGGCCTGGCTCCAGTTCCAGTACTTTGGCGCCGATCGAGCCGGTGTAGGGCACCAGGTTTCCCAGAATCCGGCTGAACAGCCAGCGGCCGCCGGGGAGCGGGGAGAGTCGTTGCCACAGGCCGAGCAGCCGCTCGCCCGGTGCGTCGAAGGAGGTTGGCATGGGCCGGGAATATAGGGGGGCTAGCACTCTCCTCAGTGAGGCCCTAGTCCCACCCTGAAACTCCTCCCAGGCCTCCCCCGTCTTGACAGAGCCACTACGACCGTAATATTACGCCTGTAGTTTATTGCCTCTCGACGCTGGGAAGCGGGCCTATGCCAGATACCTATCAACTGACTGAGCTGCAGATGGCGATCATGCGGGTGCTCTGGGATCGGGGCCAGGCGACGGTCGCCGAAATCCATGAGGCGCTCAAGGCGGAACGCGGACTGGCCCTGACCACCATCGCGACTCTCCTCTCGCGCCTCGAGAAGCGGGGGGTCGTGGCCCATGAGACCCGGCAACGGCAGTTCGTGTACCGATCGCTGGTCACGGAAGCCGAGGTCCGGCATTCGATGATCCACGAGCTGACCGAACGACTGTTCGACGGCGATCTGACGGCGATGCTTTCTCACCTGCTGAGCGAACGAGAGATCAGCCCCGGCGATCGCGAACGAATCAAGGCCCTGCTGGACGAGAAGGCTCTCGGGAAGGAGAAGTCCCCCCATGCGCGCTGATCTGATCGCAGCCGCGGGCAGCTGGCTGCTCACCTACCTGTTGCACAGTACCCTGCTGCTCGGCGCCGCGTGGCTCGCGACCCGCCGCCTGATCCAGGCTCCCGCCGTGCGCGACCTCCTGTGGAAAGCGGCGCTGCTCGGGGGGGTGGTGACTGCCTCACTCCAGGCAGGTCTCGGGTTTGAGCCCCTCGGTGGAGCGCTCGCCTTGAAGCTCGAGGCCGCCCGCGCGCCGTCTGCCCCGCACGCGGCGACGCCGATGCCCGACCTCATCCAGGGATTCATTCCCTCCCCGGCCCCCGCGCCGTCTTCGGCACCGGTGGCGCGCGGAGTTGGTGAGTCGAGCCAACGCGCCGCAGTGGCGCCGAAGGCGGAGGTCACCGAGTCCCATACCGACTGGCTCCCGCTTGCGCTGAGCGTTTGGGGAACGATCGCCGGCATGCTCTGCGGCCTCTATCTGATCCAGCGGGCCCGGGCGATGCGACGGATCGGGCCACGCCGCCAGGT